>JALOLR010000013.1 GCA_025455885.1 Acidimicrobiales bacterium | reverse complement strand
CCGCTCCTCGCCGGTGACGTAGTGGGTGGCCGGGAAGACGACCAGCTCCTCGAGCTCGGTGACCTTCTCCCCGGTGAGCGGATCGACGACGACGATGCGCTCGACCTCGTCGCCGAAGAGCTCGATGCGCACGGCCGTCTCGTCGTAGGCGGGGTGGACCTCGATCGTGTCGCCCCGCACCCGGAACTTGGCCCGGACCAGGTTCATGTCGTTGCGCTCGTACTGCAGGTCGACGAGGCGGCGCAGGATGTCGCGTTGGTCGTGGTGCTCACCGACGCGCACCACCAGCAGCTGGTCCTTGTACTCGTGCGGCGAGCCGAGCCCGTAGATGCACGAGACCGACGCCACGACGATGGTGTCGCGCCGGGTGAGCAGCGCCGAGCTGGCCGAGTGGCGCAGGCGGTCGATCTCGTCGTTGACCGACGAGTCCTTCTCGATGTAGGTGTCCGAGGCGGGCATGTAGGCCTCGGGTTGGTAGTAGTCGTAGTAGCTGACGAAGTACTCGACGCGGTTCTCCGGGAAGAACTCGCGGAACTCGTTGGCGAGCTGCGCGGCGAGGGACTTGTTGGGCGCGATCACGAGCGTGGGCCGTTGGAGCTGCTCGATGGTCCAGGCGATGGTGGCGCTCTTGCCTGAACCGGTGATGCCCAGCAGCGTCTGGTACCGGTTGCCGGCCCGGATGCTGTCGGTCAGCTCGGCGATGGCCCGCGGTTGGTCGCCGGCGGGAGCGAAGTCCGAGACCATGCGGAACGGCGGCATGACGCCGAGTCTACGAACGGGGTGGGACGACGCAGTCGAGAGTCCAGTCCCCGACCCGCACGCGATCCCCGTCGCATCGAGCCCACTCGGCGGCCCCGTCCAGCGCGTAGCTGCTCGGCTGGAGCAGCCAGACGCGCCCGCTGAACGGCCGGCCCGGCCGGATCCACACGAAGGTCGATCCCGGATCGAGGCCGTCCACGAGCTCGGTCGACCGAGCCGAACCGGCGCCCGTCCACAGGACCGGCCAGAGCCACCGGGGGTGGACCGCCACGGCGTCACCGGGCTCGGCACGGGCCACCGCGGCCTCCACGGGCTCGGCGGTGCCCTCGTCGAACGTGGCCGCGAAGGGCAGCGACCAGACGGAGACCACCACCACCAGGACTCCCGCCAGCGCCCCGATCGGCGCCGAACGCCGGAACGCCGCGACCACCAGGGCCGCGAGGGCCACGGGCACGGCCCAGCTGGCCGCCGCAAGGGTGCGCGTCAGGAGGACGTGGAACCACAGTCCGGCCACGACGACGATCACCAACGGCACGAGGAACAGCGAGGCCCAGACCCTGAACAGCACCCGATCCAGCGAGCGGAGGCACCACGCGCCGACGGCGACGAGCCCCACGACCACCACGGCCGAGCCCGAGACGTTCGTGACGAACGCCCGGACCACCTCGGCGACGCCCCCCGGGGTGGTGAGCGGCACCCACGACGGGCCGCCCCGCTCGAGCTGGCGGGCGAAGCTCGGGCCCCAGACGATGGCCCACACCACCAGCGGGGCGAGCACCGCCACCCGCCACCGCCACGCCTCCCCGTCCCGCCTGAGGAGCGGCACCGACATCGCTCCCGCCACGAGGAAGAGACCGCCGGCATGGGTGAGCGTGCCCAGGAGCAGCACGCCGGCGACTGCCCACTCCACCCGTCTCGGGCGACGCCCGAGCAGCCAGTCCTCGGCGAGCACCGCCACCATCACGCCGAAGAGGACCATGAGGCCGTACATGCGGGCCTGGTGGGCGTGCAGCACCTGAAAGGCGCTCAGCGAGGTGAACGCCACGACGGCGACACCGAACCATCCCCGCCGCCTCATCCACCAGGCGGTGAGGAGGAGCGCACCGGTCGTGACGACTGCGGACGGCATCCGCAGCCAGGCGTCGGACCCGGTACCGGCCACCACGTGGCGAAGGAGGTAGTCCAACGGAGGGTGGGTGTCGTTGGCCGCCAACGCCTCCGGGATCCGGCCGACGGGCAGCGACGCGTAGGCGGCGGTGAACGACTCGTCGAACGACAGGCCGGGCGTGCCGAGCCCCCACCACCGCAGCACCGTGCCGAGCAGCAGCGAGACCCCGACGGCGAGCAGGGCCCACCCGGACCACCGGGCCCTGTCGGCGTGCCCGGACGGTGACGGGTCCGGCTGCTCCTCCTCGACGGCCGCCGGGCCCTTCATCGCGCCCTGGCCGCCCGGCCCGGTGCGGTGGCGCTGGAGAGCCGGGCAGCCGAGCACCTTCGACGTCGTGGCACCCGGAGAGGCTAGGTCGGGTCGCCTCGTCGGTGGCGGCTCCCCGGTAGGCTCGCCCGTCGGTCAGCGCAGAGTCGGTGGAGCGGTCATGAAGGATGCCCTCGGGGCGATGCAATCGGTGCTGGTGCTCGGTGGGACCTCCGAGATCGCCCTGGCGACGGTCGAGGCCCTGGTCGCCGGGCGCTGTCGCACCGTGGTGCTCGCCGTCCGCGACCCCGACGCCGCCATCCACGCCGCCGACTCGCTGCGCCGCGCCGGCGCCGACCGGGTGGAGGTCATCGCCTTCGACGCCGCCCAGCCCGCCACGCACACCGACGCCGTCGGGGCAGCCTTCGACCTCGTGGGCGACATCGACCTCGTGATCTCGGCCTTCGGCGTCCTGGGCGATCAGTCCGACTTCGACGCCGACCCCGCCGCCGCCGCCGCGGCGGCGCAGGTCAACTACGTCGGCGTCGTCTCGAGCGGGCTGGCCGTCGCCGACCGACTCCGCCGCCAGGGTCACGGGACGCTGCTCGTCATCTCCTCCGTCGCCGGCATCAGGGCGCGGAGGGACAACTTCGTGTACGGGTCCTCGAAGGCCGGCGCCGATGCCTTCACCCAGGGCCTCGGCGACGCCCTGGTCGGCACCGGCGCCCGCACCGTGGTCGTGCGACCGGGGTTCGTCCACACCCGAATGACCGAGGGCATGACCCCCGCCCCGTTCTCCACCACCCCGGACAAGGTCGCGGCGACGATCGTCGACGGACTGGCCCGGGGCCGCGAGGTGATCTGGGCCCCTCCGGTCCTGCGGTACCTGTTCGCGGTGCTCGGCCACCTGCCCCGACCGCTGTGGCGCATCGTCAGCCGCCGGTGACGTGACCGCCCCCGCGCCGGGCCCGCCGACGATGTCGCTGGGCGTCGGGATCATCCGTTCCCTCCGCCCCCGGCAGTGGGCCAAGAACGTGCTCGTGTTCGCCGCACCCGTCGCGGCGAGCGTGATCGACGAGCCCGACGCCTTCCTGCACTCCCTCGCCGCCTTCGCCTGCTTCAGCGGCGCCGCCAGCGCCACCTACCTGCTCAACGACGCCCAGGACGTCGACGCCGACCGACGCCACCCCACCAAGCGGAACCGGCCGATCGCCGCCGGGGTCGTGCCGGTCGGGCTGGCCCGAGTGCTCGCGGTCGTCCTCCTCGTCGGATCGCTGGTGGGAGCGTTCGCCACCGCCGTCGACTTCGGCTGGGTGCTCGTCGCCTACCTGGCGCTGACCACCGCCTACACCTACCGGCTCAAGGCCGTCCCGGTGCTCGACATCGTGGCCGTCGCGGCCGGCTTCGTCCTGCGGGCCATCGGCGGGGCGGCCGCCACCGGTGTGCCGATCTCGGAGTGGTTCTTCATCGTCACCTCCTTCGGGGCGCTGTTCATGGTCGCCGGCAAGCGCGAGGGCGAGACCCGCGACCTCGCGGGCGACGCCGCGTCGGTGCGACCCGCCCTCGACGCCTACACCCCCACCTTCCTCGCGTACCTGCGCGCGGTCTTCTCGGGCGGCACGTTGGTGGCCTACTGCCTCTGGGCGTTCTCGTCAGCCGACAGCCGGCCCGACGGCGCGTTCCTCTTCCAGCTCTCGATCGTGCCCTTCGCCGTGGCCATCCTCAGGTACGCACTGCTGCTCGACCAGGGGCGCGGCGCCGAGCCGGAGAAGCTCGTCATGTCCGACCGGATCGTCCTCGGTGCCGGGATCGTGTGGGCCATCATCTACGCCAGTGCCGTCTACGCCTCCTGAGCCGAACGCCCCGGCCACCAGCCCCCTCCGCGAGCTCGCGGGGTGGGGACGCACCGCGCCCACCGCGGCCGACGTGCGTCGACCGACCTCCGCCACCGAGCTCACGCGGGCCCTGCCCAACGCCAACCCTCGGGGGCTGATCGCCCGGGGGCTCGGGCGCAGCTACGGCGACGCCGCCCAGAACGCCGGGGGGACCGTCGTCGAGACCACCGACGTCGACGCCTTCACCGTCGACCGCGACGACGAGATCCTCGTGACCGCCGAGGCCGGCGCCAGCATCGACCGCCTCCTCCGCGCCCTCGTGCCCCAGGGCGCCTTCGTCCCCGTGACCCCCGGGACGCGCTACGTCACCGTCGGAGGCGCCATCGCCGCGGACATCCACGGCAAGAACCACCACGTCAAGGGCTCCTTCTGCGACCACGTCCGCTCGATGCGCCTCCAGCTCCCCCACGGCGACGTCGTCGCCATCGGCCCCGATGCCGACCCCGAGCTGTTCTGGGCCACGGCCGGGGGGATGGGCCTCACCGGCACCGTGGTGGATGCCACGTTCGCCTGCCCCCCGATCGGGTCGAGCCGGCTGCTCGTCGACACCGACCGGGCCGCCGACCTCGACGAGGTCCTCGAGCTGATGGAGGGCGATCACGCCTACGACTACTCGGTGGCCTGGATCGATCTCATGGCGAGAGGCCGGTCGCTCGGTCGTTCCGTGCTCACCCGCGGCCGGTTCGCCACCCACGCCGAAGCGGTCGCCGACGGGATCGCCACACCGCTCGACTACGCCGCCGACGTGCTCGTCGGTGCTCCCCCGTTCGTACCGCGGGGGCTCTTGAACCGCCTCACCGTCGCGGCGTTCAACGAGCTCTGGTTCCGGAAGGCGCCGGCACGACGGCGCGACGAGCTCCAGACCATCCCGGCGTTCTTCCATCCGCTCGACATGGTCGGGGGCTGGAACCGGATCTACGGACCCGGTGGCTTCCTCCAGTGGCAGTTCGTGGTGCCGTTCGGGGCCGAGGAGGCACTCCGCCACATCGTCGCGTCGTTGAGCGCCGAGCACTGCACCTCGTTCCTGGCCGTCCTCAAGCGCTTCGGGCCGGGCAACCCCGGACCGCTGTCGTTCCCCATGGAGGGTTGGACGCTCGCCCTCGACATCCCGACCGGCCTCTCCGGCCTGGCCGCCCTCCTCGACCGCCTCGACGACCGCGTGGTCGAGGCCGGCGGTCGGGTCTACCTCGCCAAGGACAGCCGCCTCCGGCCCGACCGGCTCGCGGAGATGTACCCGCGCCTCGACGAGTGGCGCGCCGTCCGCGAGCGGGTCGACCCCGACCGGCGCCTGCGCAGCGACCTGGCCCGCCGGCTCGGCCTCTGACCCCCGGCTCAGCCTGGTTCGGGAGTCGCGGCCTGGCGGTCGAGGATCCACGCCCACAGGCGCTCGACCTCGGCGTCGAGGTGGTCGAGGTCGCCGTCGTTGCGCACGACGTGGTCGGCGCGGGCGAGGCGCTCCTCGCGGGTCGCCTGGCGAGCCATCCGGGCACGCGCGTCGGCCGCGTCGAAGCCCCGGTGGGCGATGAGGCGCTCGACGGCGATCTCGGGGTCCGTATCCACCACCACGATCGCGTCGACCTCGATCGCGTCGTTCTCCACCAGGAGGGGCACGTCCAGCACGATGATCCCGCCGCGCTCCTCCGCGGCAGCCAGCCGGGCGAGGATCTCCGCTCCGACCGCAGGGTGCACGATGGCGTTGAGGTCCTTCAGCGCGGCGGCGTCGTTGAACACGATGTCGGCCACCGCCTGACGGTCGAGCGACCCGTCGGGGTGCAGGATCGCCGGCCCGAAGCGGTCGACCATCGCCGCCAGGACGGGTCGGCCCGGCTGCTGCAGCTCCCGGACCACGGCATCGGCGTCGATGACCTGGGCCCCTCGCTCGGCCAGCGCCGCCGACACGGTCGACTTCCCCGACCCGATCCCGCCCGTCAGACCGATGCGCACCACGACGCCGACGGTACACCGGGCACACCGCACCGGCGGCGGCCCCGTCGGCGGGGATCGCGGTGGGGGTTCAAGGTTCGCACCGGATGACCGACAATGGAGGGGTGCCCGAGGACGACCAGGACGCGAGCTGGCGCGAGCGGCTCCAGCAGCTCTCCGAGGCGACCGACGGGTCGACCCACGTCGACGGCATCGGTCTCGAGGACCGGGTCGACCGGGTGGCGGCGTTCGGGTCCGCCATCCTGGCCATCCGCTGGGGCATCACCATCGCGTCGGTGGCCCTGGCCACCCAGCGGCTGGGCGACCAGACCGTCCTGATCACCGTCTGGTCGGCGGTGCTGCTCACCTACACGGTGGTGCGGACCATCCGACCGTTGCGCTACACGGGCGACGTCCGGAGCCTCGTGGCGCTGCTCGGCGAGACGGCCCTCTACGTCGCGTGCCTCGCCACCACCGGCTTCTGGGAGTCGCCGTTCATCCTCACCCTCCTCGTCGTCGTGGCCCTCGCCGGCTTCGCACGGGGCTTCGCCTTCGCGCTGCGCATCAGCCTCGTGGCGAGCATCGCCGTCAGCCTCCCGTACCTGGCCGAGACGCTCGACGCCGAGCGTCTCGTGCAGTCCGGCCAGTGGACCCTGGTGCTGGTGCTCGTCGCCCTCATCTCCGGCTACGGACGCCGCATCTCCGGTGAGGCGGACCGCCAGCACACCCTGGCCCTCGACCGCCTGGGACGGCTGGCCGACGCCAACGCCCTGCTCTACAGCCTGCACCGGGTCACCCAGACCCTGCCGGCGTCGCTCGACCTCGACGACGTCCTCCAGACCACCTTCACCCGCCTCCGCGGCCTCCTCGACGTCGGCAACGCCGCCATCCTCGGCCTCGACGACACCGACGGCCACTGGACGGTCCTGCGCCGTGAGGGAGGCCGCCCTCTCCCGTCCCGGCTGGAGCTCGAGGACCTGCCGGCCCCTCTGCGCCAGGCTCTCCGGGACGGCGGCGTGCTGTCGGTCGAGAACCTCTCCGTCCGCAACTGGCCGGGCCTGTCCCCCCGCTCGAACTCCGGCGTGTACTGCGTGCTCACCGCCCGGCACTCGGTGATCGGGATCCTCTGCGTGGAGCACGAGGACGAGGGGCACTTCGGGCCCCGCGACATCGAGCTCCTCAAGGGCTTCGTCGAGCCGGTCGCCCTCGCCATCGACAACGCCCGCTGGTTCAGCCGTCTGCGCACCGTCGGAGCCGACGAGGAACGGACCCGCATCGCCCGCGACCTCCACGACCGCATCGGCCAGTCGCTCGCCTACCTCGCCTTCGAGCTCGACCGCATCGTGAGCGCCGAGGGTCGTGGCGACGAGATCGGCCCGGCGTTGATCCAGCTCCGCAGCGACGTCCGGGGCGTGATCCGTGAGGTGAGGGACACGCTCTACGACCTGCGCACCGACGTCTCCGAGACGAGCAGCATGGCCGACACGCTCGAGGCCTACACCGCCCGCATCCACGAGCGCAGCGCACTCCGCGTTGAGCTCTACTGCGACCGCGACGCCCGCCTCCCCCTGCTCCAGGAGCGCGAGATGTGGCGCATCGCCCAGGAGGCCCTCACCAACGTCGAACGCCACGCCGGCGCCAGCCGGGCCAGGGTGCTCTGGCGCTGCAACGGCGAGGCCGCCTCGCTCGAGGTGACCGACGACGGCAAGGGCTTCCCGATCGGGAGAGCGGGCCGGCTCGACAGCTACGGGCTGATGGGAATGCGGGAACGGGCATCGAGCATCGGGGCCACGCTCGAGGTCGCCAGCGAGGAGGGGCGGGGCACCAGGGTGCGGTGCAGCATCCACCGGCCAGACGTCGCGACGCTCCCGGCACCGAAGACGGAGCCGGCAAAGCTCTAGGCTGACGGCGAACCCTCAGCGAACCACGACCGGGCCCAGGCGACGGAGGTCCCCGGATGACGATCCGACTCATGTTGGCCGATGATCATCGGATGCTGCGGGAGGGCCTGCGTCGATCGATGGTCGAGCAGGGTTTCGACGTCGTGGCCGAGGCGGGCAACGGCGACGAGGCGGTGCGACTCGCCGACCAGCTGCGCCCCGACATCGTCCTGATGGACGTGACGATGCCGGAGATGGACGGGGTCGAGGCGACGCGCCAGATCCGGGCGATCGCCCCCGACGTCCGGATCGTGATGCTCACCATGCACGCCGACCAGGGCGTCCTCGCCGACGCCATCCGGGCCGGGGCCAGCGGCTACCTGGTCAAGGACTGCTCCACCGAGGAGATCGCCGACGCGGTGCGCCTGGCCATGAGCGGGGAATCGGCGCTGTCCCCCCAGATCGCGGCATCGATGCTCGACGAGGTCCGGCGCCTCGGCGACGCCCAGGCCTTCGGCGCGGCTGACGAGGAGCGGGTCGTGAGCCGGCGCGAGGAAGAGGTCCTGCAGCTGATCGCCGACGGCTGCTCGACCCCCGAGGTCGCCGAGCGGCTCTACATCAGCCAGAAGACGGTGAAGAACCACCTGGCGTCGATCTACCAGAAGCTCGACGCCCGCGACCGCACGCAGGCGGTCCTGCAGGCGGTTCGCATGGGGATCGTGCACCTCGACTGAGGTCCGCCACCTGGGGCCCCGTCGCGGGAAATGGGCCGTAGGACCCATGAAGGGGGAGCCTCCGCACGCCGATCCTTCTGATGCAGCAATGGGTCCGGGGCTTCCGGGCCTTCCGTCAGAACAATCCTCAGGGAGACCCCAACATGATGACCTCGTACGACTTCGTCAGCGCCTGGCTCCAGGCTCGTTGCAAGACCGACCGTGGCGCCTCGCTCGTCGAGTACGCCCTCCTCGTGGCCCTGATCGCCGTCGTGTGCATCATCGCCATCACCTTCATCGGCAACCAGGCCGACGAGAAGTTCTCCGAGGTCGGCTCGGCCATCGGCTGATCGTCTCGAACGAGTGGTGTGCGGGCGGGACGGAGCTCTCCGTCCCGCCCGTTCGCTGCACGGACCCTGACGAAGGAGTCGATGCCCGATGTCCAGCGGAGCCGATGTCGACCGCAGCGACGAGGGGGCGAGCCTTGTGGAGTACGCACTGCTGCTCGCCTTGATCGCCGTGGTGTGCCTCACCGCACTGGCGTTCTTTGGCGACAGTGTCTTCGGGAGCTACGACGGGTCGGGCGGTCAGATCGCCAGCGCCTTCAAGTGACCCGACCAGCACCAACCGACAACGAGCCGGAGCCCTCGGGCCCCGGCTCGTTGCGCGTCCCGGCCTCGGCGCGTCCCGGCCCCGGCTCGTTCCGGGCTCACCGCCGGACGAACACGACCCACTCGTCGTCGGCGTAGCCGAGGCGGTAGGCGGGGTCGTCGAGGAGGAGCGAGGCCAGCGGGTCCGTCCGGCGCCACAGCACGCTGTCGGGGTCCCAGCGGGCCAGCACGTCGGCCCAGGCCGGGCGGCCCCGCAGGAGCGTCACGTAGTCCTCGACCACGCCGCGGGGGAACATGTCGACCCGGTCGTCCTGGGAGACCCCCGCGTCCTCGCCGAGCACGAGCTCGAGGTAGTTGCCGGCGACATCGGGCACCATGCGCCGCTGGCCGGGACCGAGGAGGCCGTTGTCGCCCATCCAGGCGACCGCGTCGACCGGGAACGCCTCGAGGTCATAGGCGGGTTCCCGCAGGGCCGACGCCGTGACGGCCGCGCCGGCGACGCAGACGATGGCGAAGAGGACGGCGGTCACCCGGGTGCGGACCGCACCGGTGAGCGACCCCAGCCCCCGGGCGCCGATGGCCATCCCGGGCACGAGGACGAGCGAGGCGACGGCGATGTTGCGCGACGCCACCAACGCCGCCACGGTGAAGAGCACCAACGGGACCGCCGTGCGCCATCGGGGCACCCGGACGAGGAGCACGATCCCGGCGACCAGCTGCACCAGGAAGACCCGCCCCGACGCGCCCGAGAAGTCGGGCGACTGCCACTCGATCACGTACGAGAACAGGTCCTGTCGATCGAGGAGGCGGGCCGGGAACACCAGCAACGTCGGCCCCAGCGGGTTGAGGGCACCCGCCGCCGTCCCCACCGCCGCCCAGAGCAGGTAGCGGAGCTCGTCGGGACGACGAATGCCGTCGAGCCGTGCACCCACGGCGAGGGCGGCAAGGGCGGCCAACCCGAGCGGGAACGAGCCGTGCACGTTGACCCAGCACCAGAAGACGACGACGAGCACGTAGGGGGTGATCCGGCGCTCCACGACCAGGAGGGTCAGCGCGAGGAGCAGCAGCCCGAACATCAGCGGTCGAGGGCCCCACGTGGCCGCCCCCACCGCCACCGCCGATGCCGCCACCGCGAACCGGGCGACGAGGCCGTCCGTCGGTCGGGTGAGCATCCAGACGATCACCACGAGGGCGACGGTCACCGCGGTGAGGAGCAGGCGGACCCCGTCGATGCCTCCGGCGCGCTCGACGGCGGCGTAGCCGAGCGACGCCAACCAGCTCTGCACCACCCAGGGCTCACCGCCGGCGGTGAACGTGTAGGGATCGACACGGGGGATGGCGCCGTCGCGCAGGATCAGGCGGCCGGTGGCGAGGTGCGTGAGGAAGCTGTTGTCCGACAGCGCCGCCGAGCCGATGTAGGCCCCCCACAGCGCGAGGACGGCACCGACGACCGTGGCCAGCGAGGGGCCCCGCCCACCCGACCGCCGAGGCGCGGCGACGGGGCCGTCGGAAGCGTCCGCCGGCCCCGCCTCAGGAGAAGGCTTCACGGATGTTGATGATCGCCGGGCCGATGACCACGACGAACAGCGCCGGGAAGATGCAGAACACCATCGGGATCAGCATCTTCACCGGGGCCTTCTGGGCGCGCTCCTGGGCCAGCTGGCGCCGCTTCACCCGCATCTCGTCGGCCTGGGCCCGCAGCACCCGCCCGATGGACACACCGAAGGTGTCGGCCTGGAGGATGGCCAGCACGAACGACCTCACCTCGGGGACGTTCGTGCGGGTGTCGAGCGCCCGCAGGGCGTCGGCGCGACTGGCACCGGCGCGCACCTCGCCCAGCATCCGGGCGAACTCCTCGGACAGCGCGCCCGGGACGGCGGCGATCGTGCGGTCGAGGGCCTGCTCGAAGCCCAGACCGGCCTCCACCGAGATGGTGAGCAGGTCGAGGACGTCGGGCAGCTTGCGCTGCAGCTCCAGCTGGCGGGCGTCGACCTTCCGGCTCAGCCAGGCGTCGGGGCCGAGGAACAGCGCCGCCGTGAGGAGGGCGAACACCCCGAACTGGAGCAGCCCCTCGAGACCGAACGGGTTCCAGAAGTACACGAGGGCGAACGCCAGGGGGATGAACGCCACCGTGAGCACCCGCACTGCGAGGAACCGGTCGACGGCGTCGGCCCGGGGCTCACCGGCGTAGACGAACTTCTTGCGGACCTGGTCGACGTAGCCGGTCGGGGTGAACCGCCGGCCGACGCTGGTCAGGCCGGCGAGGACCGGCGTGACCGTGCGGTCGCGCAGCGGGACGAGCAGCTCCTGGTCGCGGACGTTCTCGACCTCGTAGCCCTGGAGCTGGCGCAGCGAGGAGCGCACGACCGCCTTCTCGTCGGCCTGGGAGCCGATGACGTAGATGACCAGGATGATCGCCGCGGCGAGCAGGAACAGTCCGATGAGCAGCATCTCGTCCTCAGATCTCGATGTCGATGATCTTCTTCATCCACAGGAAGCCGGCCAGCATCGAGAGCACGGCCGCGACCAGCATCACGTTGCCGAGCGTGGTGTCGATGAGCTGGCGGGAGTAGTCGGGGTTGATGACGAACATCACCGCGGCGAGGCCGACCGGGAGCAGCCCCAGGACGATGGCGCTCACCCGGCCCTCGGCGGTGAGCGACTGGACGTCCCGCCGGAGCCGCTCGCGCTCGATCATCGTGTCGGCGACCGTCATCAACAGCTCGGAGAGGTTGCCGCCGACCTCCCGCTGGATGCGGATGGCCATGACCGCCCACGCGAAGTCCGGGCTGGCCATGCGCTCGGCGGTACCGTCGAGGGCCTCCTCGAGCGGCCGGCCGAGGCGGGCCTCGGTGACCACCCGCCGCAGCTCGAGGCCCATCGGCTCGGACACCTCCTCGGCGACCGCCTCGACGCCCTGCATGAGCGAGTAGCCGGCTCGCAGCGTGCTGGCCAGGAGGGTGAGCGTGTCAGGGAGCAGCGCCATGAACTGCTTGCGGCGCCGGGCGGCGAGGAAGTTCACCGTGCCGACCGGCACGAGCGCCGCGACGACGCCGACGATCAGGCCGAGGAGGAGACTTCCGCTCACGACGAGGGCGAGGACGGTGGCGATCACCACGAGCAGCACGTAGAACAACAGCGCCTCGCCGGCGCGCAGCGGCAGGTTGGCCCGCTCGAGCGCGTTCTCGGCGCGGACCAGCACGCCCCGGTCGGTGGCGACCTGTTCGGTGATGGCCACCGCCCGTTGCATGATCGCGGTACGGGCCAGTGCCGAGTCGCCGCCGTCGTCGTCGACAGGGGTGGCGACCGCCGCGGTGGACTCGTACGGGCTCAGCACCGCGGCCAGGCGGTCCTCGCGGACGAACAGCATGAACACGCCGTAGGCGAGGAGCCCGACGGCGAGGAGCGCGACCACGACGAGCAGGATCAGTCCGAGGTTGCCCTGGAGGAAGCCGACGCCACCGCTGGCCGGGATGATCGTCGGGTTGAGGGCGTCGGTGCCGCGGACGGCGGAGCCGACGACGACCGAGGCGGTGGCCGTCTGGTCGCCGACCTGCAGCGTCATGTCCGCCACGGACCCCAGCTCGGTGGGGGACGCGAAGCCCAGCTCGTACTGCTGGGCGCTGACCGCCTCGCCGATGTCGGCGACCGCGGTGCCGAACTCGCCACCCTGGTCGGTGCTGAACACGAGTCCCCCGCTCGACCGGACCAGGGCGTCGAGCGACCCCGGGTCGAGGCCGGCGCCGAGGAGCTCGGCCGCGAAGACGGCGGCACCCGACGACCTGACGGCTCCCCGGGCCACGGCGCGGGTGGTCGATCCGGTCACCGAGTCGTTCGTGCCCGTCATGACCACGATGCTGGGCTGGCTCCCGGGCCGGTCCTCGAGGCTCTGGGCGGCCTGGGCGATCGCCGACCACACGGCGGCCTCGCCGCGGGCCTCCTCGGTCGCCGGGGGGGCGATGCGGTCGATGGTCTCGACGAGACGCTCGGTGTCGGTCGTGTACCCCTGCAACTGGACCCCGGTGTCCGCCGCGACGTAGACGGCGAACGCCTGCGCGCCGACCTGCGCGCCCTCCCGGCCCTCGATCCACTCCTTGGCCGCCTCCTTCGCCTCGATGAGCGCACCGCTGGAGTCCATCGCCTCGGACGTGTCGAAGACCAACGCGATCGACATCGGCGTGGAGGTCGGCAGCGGGCGAGCGGCGTCGGTCTCGATCGCGGAGCCGTTCTCGGTGAGGGTGGCGTCGGCGGCGTCCGCCGGCGATCCGGTCCAGAGGAACTGGAGGCTCGACGACGCCGGCTCGACGGTGTCGACGGCACGCAGCACCAGCGTGGACGACGACTGGGCGCCGACCCGGCCGCTGGGCAGCGCGATCGCCGACACGGCGACGAGGACCGCCACCACCGTGGCGAGCGGCACGACGAGACGTCGGGCGGACGACGGGGTCGCGGTCACGTCCATCACCTCAGACCGACGCCCGGCGGGCGAAGGCTTCCGGCTGGAAGACCTCCTGGCCGAGGCGGATCCCGAGGTCGGCGAGCTTCTCGGCGAACTTGGGACGCACGCCGGTCGCCTTGAGGTGGCCCTTGAACCGGCCCTGCTCGTCGACCCCCATGCCGAAGTCGAACAGGAAGATGTCCTGGAGGGTGATGACGTCGCCTTCCATGCCCTGGACCTCGGTGACGTGGGTGATCCGCCGGGTGCCGTCGCGGAGACGGCTGAGGTGGACGATCAGGTCGAGTGCCGAAGCCACCTGCTCCCGGATGGCGCGGACGGGCAGGTCGAACCCGGCCATGAGCACCAGGGTCTCGAGGCGGGCGAGGGTGTCGCGGGGGCTGT
The DNA here is from genome assembly GCA_025455885.1 of Acidimicrobiales bacterium. NCBI lineage: Bacteria > Bacillati > Actinomycetota > Acidimicrobiia > Acidimicrobiales > Acidimicrobiales bacterium. The sequence goes on along the minus strand of JALOLR010000013.1, from coordinate 59,830 downwards.
TCGAGTGCACGGTGGTCAACGAGCCGTCGTGGCCGGTGTTCATCGCCTGGAGCATGTCGAGGGCCTCGCCGCTGCGGCACTCCCCCACCACGATCCGGTCGGGCCGCATGCGGAGGCAGTTCTTCACGAGGTCGCGGATCGTGACCTCGCCGCGCCCCTCGATGTTGGACGGCCGTGCCTCGAGCGAGAGGACGTGGTCCTGGTGGAGCTGGAGCTCCTTCGCGTCCTCGACGGTGACGATCCGCTCCGTCTCGGGGATGAACGACGAGAGCACGTTCAGCGTCGTCGTCTTCCCCGTCCCGGTGCCGCCGGAGACCATCACGTTGAGCCGACCGACGACGCAGGCCTGCAGGAAGCGGGCGGCGTGGGCGTTGAGCGTGCCGTAGCGGATGAGGTCGTCGATCTGGAGCTTCTCGCGGGAGAACTTCCGGATGGTGAGGAACGGCCCGCCGATGGCGAGGGGGTGCACCACGGCGTTGACACGGGAGCCGTCGGGGAGGCGGGCGTCGCAGAGGGGGTTCGACTCGTCGACGCGACGGCCGATCTCGCCGACGATCTTGTCGATGATGCGGCGGAGGTGGACCTCGTCGACGAACGTCGCCGAGGAGAGCTCGATCTTGCCGTTGCGCTCGACGTAGACGGCCTCGGGGCCGTTGACCATCACCTCGGTGATGTCGTCGTCCTTCAGGAGCCGGTCGATCGGGCCGTAGCCGAGGATGTCGTCGGAGACGTCCTGGATGAGCTGGGCCTTGTCGGCCGCCGACAGCGGCGCCCGCTCCTGGGCCAGGGCGGCGTGGAGCTGCTCGTTGACCCGCTTGCGCAGGTCGTCCTCGGAGAGTCGCTTGTCGTAGATGATCGGCCCGAGGTCGTCGATCAGGTTGTGGTGGATCCGCTGGCGCAGCTCGTCGAGCACCGGGTCTCGGCGGTTGCTGCCCGAGGCGGGTGCGGCCTGGACGTCGTGGAGTCGCTTGTACAGGGACATGTCGCCTACCTCGTGTGACGCGGGCGTGGAGCGGGGGCGGTCACTTGCGCCGCTTCTTCGCCGGGGTGGGGATGAAGAGATCGGCCAGCTGCTCGAACGCCTTGGTGACGCCCGACTTGGGAGCCGCGGTCACGACGGGCTCGCCCCGGTTGACGGACTGGGGGACCACGATGTCGCTCGGGATGAGGGCGTCGGCCTGCACCCCGAGGGTTCGCTCGACCTCGGAGACGTCGAGTCGCACCTTCGAATTCGCCCGGTTGAGGATGAGCCGGAGCTTCTCCATCGGGGTGTTGAGGAGGCGGAGCGTCTGGAGGCCGATCTTGACGTTCTTGATGTTCGGGATGTCCATGCCCGCCACGAGCAGGACGTCGTCGCTGACCTCGATGAGGCCGAGCACGACGTCGTTGAAGTAGGCGGGGGTGTCGATCACGACGAACCCGGCGAACGTGCGCAGCGTCTCGACGATCCCCACCATCTCGGTGGCCCCGATCTGGTCGGCGAAGGCCGGCTCGAGGGGTGCGGGGAGCACGAGGAGGTTCTCGGGCTGGTGCTCGGTGAGCAACTGGTGGAGGAACTGGGAGTCGAGCCGGTCGAGCGCGCTCACCGCGTCGACGATGGTGTGCTGCGGGGCCAGCTTGAGCATCACCGCCACGTCGCCGAACTGCAGGTCGGCGTCGACCAGGACGACCGGCTTCTCGCTCCGCTCGGCCAGCAGCACGGCGAGGTTGGAGGCGATGACCGACTTCCCCGACCCGCCCTTGGTCGAGAAGACCATGATGACCCGACCCAGCTCGCCGTCGCCGAGCACCTCGGCACCGGCGCTCGCCGAGGACACCGGCGCGGCGACGAGCCCGTTGGCGACCCGCTGCACCGCGGCATCGAACTGGGTGCTGTCGACAGGGGCCTGGAGGACGTCCTTCACCCCGGCGCGCAGCGCCCGCTGGAGCAGCTCGGTGGACAGCTCGTCGGTGACCATGATGGCGCCGACCTCGCGGCGGGCGGCGAGCAGCTGCTCGGCGGACACGAGCTCCTCGTTGGCGGCGAACGACGGGCCCAGGACCGCCACCACGGGCGCGCCGGTCAACGACGAGCCCAGCTCGGCGATGGAGCCGAAGGCCACCGTGCCGTTGCCGAGCTGCATGGCGAGCCGGGAGCGGGTGGCCTGATCGTTGTCGATGACGGCGACGCCGATCCGGGGCGCGCCCCCGCCGGCGGCGGGCGCTCCCGGGCTCGGGAGGCCGTCACCTGGTTCGCCGGAGAAGGGCCGTGTCACGTGATGTCCTGCCTATTCTTCGTTGCCGGTCGGACCATAGGGGGTGATCTGCGCGGGATCCTCACCCGGCAGCGGCGCGTTCGGGTCGGGGGCGGGCAGCGCCTCGGGGGTGTAGTCCGGGCCCACGAGGCTGAGGTAGATCCCACCGTTCTCCTGGGCGGCCGCGATCCATTGTGCCGCCACCGCCGGGACGTTGAAGGTGATGATGCCGTTGTTGGTGGTCTCCTCCTCCGGGGCCGTCTCACCGGGGGCGAGCAGCGTGTTCTCGCCCACGGCGAGCACCTGCACCTTCTGGTAGAGGTAGCGCCCGACGGTCGGGAGGGCGCTGGCTGCGGCGGTCGGGCTGGTGCTCGGGTCCTGCACGTCGCTGAACACCATGAGGTTCACCTCGTCGCCGGGCACGAGGAAGCCGCCGACGCCGCGGACCTGGTCGGTCGAGATCGAGACGGCGACGTGCTGGGGGTTGCGGAGGCGGGCCCGGAAGCTGATCTGGGTCTGGGCCGGGTCGACGAACATGCCCTGGACGATGGTCGCGTTGGCCGGGATAGCGAAGAGGGCCACCTTGCGCTGGAGCTCGTCGGTGGTGGTGATGGCGCTCGCCGGCCGGAACTCCTGGGGGATCTTGGCCCGGTCGATGGCGCCCTCGCTGGCCGCCGTCTCGCCAGGGGTGCCCCGGGCGATGTCCTGCTTGGCGACGAAGACGTCGACGCGGCGGGCGTTGTCGTTGGCTCGGTCCTCGATGCCGCGGACGTAGTTGAAGAGCAGGAGTGCGGCGATCACACCGAGAACGATGGCGCCGATCAGGATCAGGGTTCTGCGCGAGCTCACGTACGTCCTCTTCTCCGGGGACCCGCCACCTGACGGGGGTTCGAGCGCCCCGGTCGGCGCTGGGAAGCGGCGCCCGGGGTTGGGTGCGACCGACGACCGCCGATCACGCCTTTCCTCTTTCGGCCGTTCTCACCCCCGGACTTAGCGGTTCGTGGATCTCGCCCCGCCCGGAGCCCCCTGGCGATCGCGGTCCGCCCGGCGTGCGAGGGCGCGACGGGGCAACTCGGAATCGGTCCGTGAGCGTCGTGATGCTGACGGCGACGACATCGTGGCGCCGCGGACGTCAGGCTTGCTCTTCACCCTCGGCGTCGACGCCGCCGTCGTCCGTGGTCGCCTCGGCCGGGTCGGGGGTCGCCGTGTCGTCGGACGCCTCCGGACCACCGTGCTCGGCGTAGTACTCCGCCCACGCCTCCTGGCCCTCGCTCGACTCGACCTCGGCCGAGAAGCCGATGTAGTTGCCCTCGTCGTCGTAGGCGTGCTCGCCGAAGTGCTCCTGGTACTCGGCGGCCACGATGCCGCCCTCGGCGGCCTGCTTGATGGACAGGCTGATGCGGCGCCGCTGGAGGTCGAGGTCGATGATCTTCACCCACAGCTCCTCGCCGGGGGTCACGACCTGCTCCGGGAGGTCGACGTGGTGCGCCGACATCTCGGAGATGTGCACCAGGCCCTCGATGCCGTCGCCCACCTGCACGAAGGCGCCGAAGGGGACGAGCTTGGTGACCCGTCCGTAGACCAGCTCGCCCACCTGGTGGTTGGAGGCGAACTCCTGCCACGGGTCCTGCTGCGTGGCCTTCAGCGACAGGCTGATGCGCTCACGGTCGAGGTCGACCTCGAGGACCTGCACGTCGATCTCGTCGCCGACGGCCACCACCGAGCCGGGGTGGTCGACGTGCTTCCAGGAGAGCTCGGAGACGTGGACGAGGCCGTCCATCCCGCCGAGGTCGACGAACGCCCCGAAGTTCACGACCGACGAGACGGTGCCGCGACGCACCTCGCCGGGCTTGAGGTTGGCGAGGAAGTCCTCGCGCTGCTCCTTCTGGGTCTCCTCGAGCCATGCCCGTCGGGACAGCACGACGTTGTTGCGGTTCTTGTCGAGCTCGATGATCTTGGCCTCGAGCCGGCGACCCACGTAGGGGGCGAGGTCGCGCACCCGACGCAGCTCGACGAGCGACGCCGGGAGGAAGCCGCGCAGCCCGATGTCGAGGATGAGGCCGCCCTTGACCACCTCGATGACCGGGCCCTCGACGACGCCTTCCTCTTCCTTGATGCGCTCGATCGTCCCCCAGGCCCGCTCGTACTGGGCCCGCTTCTTGGACAGGACGAGACGGCCCTCCTTGTCCTCCTTCTGGAGGACGAGGGCCTCGATCTGGTCGCCCAGGGCGACGATCTCGGCGGGATCGACGTCGTTGCGGATCGACAGCTCCCGTGACGGGATGACGCCCTCGGACTTGTAGCCGATGTCGAGCAGCACCTCGTCGCGATCGACCTTGACGACGGTGCCCTCCACGATCTGCCCGTCCTCGACCTGGACCATCGAGGCCGTGTAGGCCTCGTCGAGCGAGAGACCGGCGAGGTCGTCCTCGACCACCTGACGGGGGACGTAGCGACCCTCGTCGTCGAAGCTCCCCATGCCCGTCGGTGCGTCGACGGTCAGGGTGGCGGTGCGGGCGGTGGACTCGGGAGTGGCGTCGTCGTGGGTGACGGCGTCGACCTGCTCGGACAAGGTAGGGCTCTCTTCGGACACGGGACTCGAGCCCGGCAGGGTGACCCACCGGGCGGGACGAGGCGTGCGCGGGCGCGCACGTCAGCCGCAAAGGGTAGCAACCCGACCCCGCCGGCACCCCATCGACCGGGGCGCGACCTCAGGTGGGCGGCCGGCTCGCTCCGGTCACCGCGACCATGAGGAACTCGGGATGGTCCAGATCCGGGTCCCGCCTCGCGTAGTCGCCGGGCGTCACCGACCAGAGGTCACGGACCCGCAGACCGGACCGCACCGCCATCAACCGCAGCTCCCTCGGGGTGAAGCACGTGGTCCAGAGCTCGGCCGCGGCCTCCACGCCGTCGGGCGAGCGGACGGTGGTGTGCTCGTGGTTGACCCCGGCGGCGACGTCGAAGCTGTCGGTGTGCTCGAGGTACCGCACCTGGAAGTACGCCGAGAACGCCGACAACGCGAGGCGCCCGCCCGGGCGCAGCGCCCGGGCCATCCCGTCGAGCACCGAGACGTCGGGATCGCCCGCCCGGGCGCCGGGCCCGGCCCCGGGGGCGATGCCCGGCACCAGCCCGTCGGCCACGTCGGCGGCCACCGCGGTGCCCGGCCCCCCGCCGGCGAGGCCGAAGGCCCCCTGGCAGAGGGAGATCACCGCGTCGAACTCGGCGTCGTAGGTGAGCCGGCGGGCGTCGGCGCGCACGAAGGTCACCCCGTCGGGAGCCCCGTCGCGGGCGATGGCCAGGAACCGCTCGGACACGTCGACCCCGACGACCTCGATGCCCCGTCGCCCCAGCGCATGGGCGTGGCGGCCGGGTCCGCACCCGACGTCGAGGACACGATCGCCCCGCGCCAGACCCAGCTCCTCGACGAGGAAGGCCACCTCGTTCTCGGTCCCCTTCGTGAACGAATACCGCAGATAGGCCTCGCCGAGGTGGTCGGCGACCTCCTCGAACCAGTGCACCACCGGGTCGTCGGGGGAGCTCATCCCTTGGCCTCCGCCCACGAGTCGCCCACGCTGAGGTTCACCTCGAGCGGGACCCGCAACGAGAAGGCGCCCGACATCGCCTCGACCACGGCCGAGGTCACCTGCTCGAGCTCGACCGGCCTCACCTCGACGATCACCTCGTCGTGCACCTGGAGGATGAGCCGGCTCTCGCCGCCCAGCTCGGCGAGCGCCCGGTCGAGGCGGACGAGAGCCACCTTGAAGATGTCGGCGGCGAGACCCTGGATCCCGGCGTTCATCGCCTGGCGCTCCCCGGCCTGGCGGATCCGGAAGTTCGACGAGGAGAGCTCGGGGATCTGACGCCGCCGCCCGAACAGCGTCTCGGTGTAGCCCCGCTCACGAGCCTCCTCCACCGTGCGGTCCATGTAGGCCTGCACCGACGGAAAGGCGACGAAGTAGGCGTCCAGGATCGTCTGCGCCTCCCCCGTGGGGATGCCGAGGCGCTGCCCCAGGCCGTAGGCCTCCATCCCGTACGCCAACCCGTAGCTCACCATCTTGGCCTTGGCGCGCTGCTCGGAGGTGACCGCCGCGGAGTCCACGCCGAAGACCTCGGCGGCCGTCGCGGTGTGGATGTCGCGGCCCGACTCGAAGGCCTCGATCAGCCCGGGGTCCTCGGCCAGGTGGGCGATGCAGCGCAGCTCGATCTGGTTGTAGTCGGCGACGAGGAACCGGAAGCCCTCAGCGGGCACGAACGCCTTGCGGAACGACCGGCCGATCTCGGTCCTCACCGGGATGTTGTGCAGGTTCGGGGCGTCGGAGCTGAGACGACCCGTGCGGGCCACCGTCTGGTTGAACGTGGCGTGGATCCGCCCGTCCGGGCCGACCTCGGCCAACAACGCCTCGCCGTAGGTCGAGCGGAGCTTCTCGACCTCGCGATAGGCGAGCAGGTGCTCCACGATCGGGTGCTCGCCGCGCAGCTTCTCGAGGGTGGCGGCGTCGGTCGAGTACCCCGTCTTGGTCTTCTTCTGGGGGGTCAGGCCCAGCCGGTCGAAGAGGATCTCGCGGAGCTTGACGGTGGAGTTCACGTTGAACTCCTCACCGGCATCGGCGCAGATCTCGACCCGAAGGCGCTCGCACTCGGCGCCCAACTCCTCGCTGAGACGGCGCAGCTCGTCGACGTCGACGCCGACGCCGACGATCTCCATCCGGGCGAGGACCCGGACGAGCGGCATCTCGATGTCGTCGAGCAGCGCCCGCAGGCCCCGGCTGTCGAGCGCGTCGAGCAGAGGCGGAGCGAGCGTCGCGACCGCGAGGGCGTGACGGGCGGCGACCTGCCCGTCGGATTCCGCGTCGCCGCCGAAGTCGAGCCGCCCGTCGAGCTCGGCGACCTCCTCGGGGAGCTGGGCCTGCGCGTAGCGCTCGAGCAGCTCGCCCAGCGCGTAGCGCGCCTCGGCCGGATCGAGGAGGTAGGCGGCGATCATGGTGTCGAGGGCGAGGCTGCGCAGGTCGACGCCGAGCTCGTGGAGGCTGCGCACGAGCGCCTTGGCGCCGTGGGCGGCGACCGGGCGACCCCCGTCGACCACGAGGTCGGCGAGCGCCGCCCGGACCTCCGGGGCAGCCAGCGTGGCGGCCGAGATCCAGGCCACGTCGGCCGTCGTGGCGTCGGTCACCAGCGCCAGGCCCTCGAGCGGCGAGCGGCCCTCCTGGCCCACCCACGACGCGGCCACGGCGAGCAGCCCGTCGCCGTCGGAGAGGGCCCGGAGCACGCCGACCGCGTCGTCGACGGTCGACAGGTCGCTGCGCTCCGCCTCGACGACGGCGAGCCCGGGTCCGCCGGCCGCCGGGACGGCGGCGCCCGTCGCGGCGAGCGCCTCGAGGAGGCGGTCGTAGAGGGTGCGGAACTCGAGGAAGTCGAAGAGCTGGCGGACTTCGTCGAGGTCGTAGTCGCCGAAGCCCAGCTCGTCGAGCTCCACGTCGAGAGGGACGTCACGCACGAGCTCCATGACGACGGCGTTGCCGCGCACCGCCGCCTCGGCCGCGCCGAGGTTCTCGCGCAGCTTCGGGGTCAGCTCGTCGAGGTGCTCGAAGATCCCGTCGATGCCGCCATAGGTGGTGATGAGCTTCGCGGCGGTCTTCTCCCCCACTCCGGGCACCCCCGGGAGGTTGTCGGACGGGTCGCCGCGCAGGGCCGCGTACTCGAGGTAGCTCGTGGGCGGCACGCCGGTCCGCTCGAGGATGCCCGCCTCGTCGTAGAGCGCGTAGTCGGAGACACCGCGGCGGTTGTAGAGCACCCGAACGTGGGGGTCCTCGACGAGTTGGTAGCTGTCGCGGTCCCCCGTGACGACGAGGACGTCGTCACCGCGGTCACGGGCCTGGGTGGCGAGGGTGGCGATGATGTCGTCGGCCTCGTAGCCGGGCGCCTCGAGCACCGGGACGTGGAGGACCTCGACGACCTGGCGCACCAGGCCGAGCTGCTGGCGCAGGATGTCCGGGGCTTCTGTGCGGTTGGCCTTGTAGGACGCGAGCGCCTCGTGGCGGAACGTCGGCTCGGGTCGGTCGAAGGCCACCGCGAGATGGTCGGGCCGGTGGTCGCGCACCAGGTTGACGAGCATCGACGTGAAGCCGAAGACCGCGTTGGTGACCTGGCCCGACGCGGTGGCCAGGTCGGTGGGCAGGGCGAAGAAGGCGCGGTAGGCGAGCGAGTTCCCGTCGATCAGCATCAACGTGGTCATCGGTCGCGCCTCACGACGAGGGCGGGGCCAGCTCACCGGCGATGATGCGCTCGCTCACGGCCTTCATGGTGAGGCGCTGCTGCATCGCCGTGCGCTGGACGAAGCCGAAGGCGTCGGCCTCGGAGAGGCCGTGGCCGTCCATCAGCATCCCCTTGGCCCGGTCGACGACCTTGCGGGTCTCGAGCTGCTCCTCGAGGCTCTGGGCCTGCTCGGCGAGCGCCTTCATCTCCCGGAAGCGCCCGATCGCCACCTCGATGGCGGGGACGAGCTCGCTGCGCTGGAACGGCTTGACGAGGTAGGCGAGCGCCCCGGCGTCGCGGGCCTGCTCGACGAGGTCGCGCTGGCTGAACGCGGTCAGGACGAGCACCGCCGCCCGGCGTTCGCCGGCGATCTCCCGGGCGGCCGACAGCCCGTCGAGACCCGGCATCTTGATGTCGAGGATGGCGATGTCGGGCGAGTGGGCCTTGACGAGCTCGACGGCCTCGTCGCCACGCCCCGTCTCGCCGACCACCTCGTAGCCCTCCTCGAGGAGGGTCTCCTTCAGGTCGAGGCGGATGATGGCCTCGTCCTCCGCGATCACGACTCTGGTCGACACTCGGGCGAGGCTACCGGACCCACCGCGCCCGCCCCCCGGGCGCGGGCGCGGTGTCCCGATCGGGGAGCGGCGATCAGGAACCGGCGTCGAGGAGCTTGTCGAGCAGCTCGTCCTGGAGGCGCTCGAGCCGGGCGATGTCGGCGACGACATCGGCCCGGTGGCGCCCCATCGCCTCGGCGTGCCGGGAGGCCTCACGGTGCTCGCGCTCGGCCAGCGGGGTCTCCGACACGAGCGACCTGAGCCGGGCGTCGTCGGCCTCGTCGGCCAGGTGGGCCAGCTGCTCGTCGCTCACCGACAGCTCGCGACGCAGTTCCTTCAGCTTCACGGCGACGTCGGACAGGCGTCTCTCGACCATGGCCCTGCTCATCGTCGAGGAGTCTACGGCGGTTACCGATCGGTAGCCGGAGACCCCCACGTGACCGGCGCTACCGTGAGCCTGCTCCTCATCGCACGCGGCGGTGCTGGAACCGGCATACAGGGCGGGCTCAAACCCCGCTGCCCGCAAGGGCTTGAGGGTTCGAATCCCTCCCGCCGCACTCATGTCGACCATGTCCGCTCCACGGCGACCGGGGGTCCGGGGGCTCGCCTCCGCCGCCGTCGCCATCGTCCTCGTCGTCGCCGTCGCCGCGGTGCGACGTCGGATCATGGAGCACAACCACGCGTCCTTCACCGCCGTCTACGGCGGGAGGGACGCCCGATGACCCGCCACCCCGCGGGGCGCCCCCGGTCCACCTCGCCGCCGATGAAACGTCCCGACCGCGGCGGCGGTCACACCCACGCCCCGTCGCTCCGAGCGCACCGTCCCCCTCGCCGGGAGGTCCCCAGCCACCGATGATCGTCTTCACCTTCCCCGGACAGGGCTCCCAGAAGCCCGCCATGGGTGAGCCGTGGCGCGACCACCCGTCGTGGGAGATCGTCGACGAGGCCTCCTCGGTCCTCGATCGCGACGTGGCCCGCCTGCTGCTCCAGGCCGAGGCCGACGAGCTGAAGGAGACCGACAACGCCCAGCTCGCCACCTTCGTCACGAGCCTCGTCGTGCTCGACGCCGTGGAGCGGGTGGGCGTCGAGCCGGCGGCCACCGCCGGCCACAGCCTCGGCGAGTACACCGCCCTGGTCGCCTGCGGGGCGCTCTCCCTCGAGGAGGGCGTGCGCCTCGTCGCCGAGCGGGGTGCGGCGATGCGCGCCGCCGCGACCGACCGGACCGGCACCATGGCCGCCGTGCTCGGCCTCGACGACGACGACGTCGAGATCGCCTGCGCCCGGGTCGATGGCGACGTCTGGGTGGCGAACTACAACGCTCCCGGACAGGTCGTCGTCGCCGGGAGCCCCGAGGCCGTCGAGGACGTCGCCGAGGAAGCCCGCGCACTGGGCGCCAAGAAGGTCATGCCGATGGCCGTGAGCGGGGCGTTCCACACCCCGTTCATGGCCTCGGCCCGCGACCGCCTGCGCAAGGCGATCGCCGCCGTCGAGCTCCGGTCACCCGACATCGGGGTCTACGCCAACGTCGACGCCCGGGCCCACCCCGATCCCGCCGACTGGGCGACCCTGTTGGGCGCGCAGCTGTGCAGCCCGGTCCGGTGGCGCCAGTCGCTCCTCCACCTCGCCGACGACGGCGCCACGGTGTACGTCGAGCTCGGTCCGGGCAACGTGCTCACCGGCATGGCCAAGAGAACCGTGCAGGGGGCCACCACCCTGTCGGTCTCCACTCCCGACGACCTCGACAAGCTCCTCTCCACGCTCGCCGTGCCGAGCGCCGCCGGCGCCGGGGTCCACGAGGGCGAGCACCTCTTCGCCACCGAGCGGATCGTGGTCAGCCCCGCCGCCGGGGTCTTCACCCCGGCCGACGACGCCGCCACCGGCACCGAGGTCGTCCCCGGCTCCGTCCTCGGCACCGTGGGCGCCGAGGAGGTCCGCTCGCCCTTCGCGGGGGTCGTCATGGGCATGCTGGCCGTCGACGGCGAGCGCGTCACCGCCAGCCAGCCGATCGCCTGGTTGCGAGCATCGTGACGGATCCGGGCACCACCCACCGGCGCGCGACGGGAGCGGCCATCGTCGCCTGGGGGACCGCACTGCCCGACCTGGTGGTCACCAACCAGGACTACGAGGCGCGGCTCGACACCACCGACGAGTGGATCACCGAGCGCACCGGCATCAAGGAGCGCCGCCACGGGAGCACCACGGCGGCGCTCGCCGCAGACGCCGGCCGGCAGGCCCTGGACGCGGCCGGCCTCACGGGCGCCGACATCGACTACCTGCTCCTGGCCACCTGCACCCCCGATTACCAGGTGCCGTCCACCGCCTCCCAGGTGGAGGACGAGCTGGGGATCCGGGGCGGGGCGAGCGACCTCAACGCCGCCTGCTCCGGCTTCGTCTACGGCCTCGTCCACGCCCACGGGCTCATCGCCATGGGGATGCGGCGGGTGCTGCTCATCGGGGCCGAGACGATGAGTCGGATCACCGACCAGGACGACCGGAACACCGCGATCCTCTTCGGAGACGGCGCAGGCGCGGTGGTGATCGAGGCGACCGAGGCGGGCGACCAGCTCCTCTCCTTCGACCTCGGCTCCGACGGGTCGCTCCGCGAGCTCCTCGACGCGCCCATCGGCGGGTTCATGCAGATGAACGGCCGGGAGGTCTTCCGCCAGGCCGTCACGGTGATGGTCGCGTCGGCGAAGGCGTCGATGGACGCCGCCGGCGTGACGGCCGACGACATCGCCCTGGTCGTGCCCCACCAGGCGAACGTCCGGATCATCGAGGCCGCCTGCCAGCGCCTCGACATCTCCACGGACAAGGTGGCCATGGTGCTGCACTCCACCGGCAACACCTCCTCGGCGTCGATCCCCCTCGCCCTCGTCGACGCCCTCGACGGCGGACGGGTCCGGCCCGGCGACCTCGTGCTCATGATCGGCTTCGGGGCCGGGATGAGCTGGGCGTCGGCGGTGCTGCGCTGGCCCGATCCCGCCGATCGGCGCCGCGGAACATGAGCCGGGTCGCGCTGGTCACCGGCGGCAACAAGGGCATCGGCCGCGCCTGCGCCGAGGCGCTCGCCGCCGCGGGCCATCGGGTGGCGATCACGCACCGCTCCGAGCTGCCGGGCGACATCCCCGACGACTGGCTCTGCCTGCCCTGCGACGTCACCGACACCGAGCAGGTCGACGCGGCGTTCAGCCGCGTCGAGGAGACGTGGGGAACCGTGGAGATCCTCGTTTCGAACGCCGGGATGACCGCCGACATGCTGGTGCTGCGCATGGGCGAGCAGGACTTCACCGCAGTGCTCGACGCCAACCTGACCGGTGGGTTCAGGGTGGCGAAGCGCGCCGTCGCCAAGATGATGCGGGCCCGCTTCGGGCGCATCGTCTTCGTCGGGTCCGTGGTGGGCAGCACGGGCCAGGCCGGACAGGCCAACTACGCGGCGTCCAAGGCCGGCCTCGTCGGCCTGGCCCGCTCCCTGGCCCGCGAGTTCGCATCCCGTTCGATCACCGTGAACGTCGTCGCCCCCGGGCCCGTCGCCACCGACATGTTCGCGGCGGTCGCCGACGACACCCGCGCCGCCATCGCCGATGCAGTGCCCCTCGGTCGCCTCGCCGAGCCCGGCGAGGTCGCCGCCGCAGTGGCCTTCCTCGCCTCCGACGACGCCGGCTACATAACCGGCGCCGTCCTCCCCGTCGACGGGGGCCTCGGCATGGGGGCCACGTGATCCTCGCCGTCCCCCGACTCGGCCCGATCCCGACCCCCGGCACGGCTACCGTCGTGCCGACCCGACAAGGAGCAACCCGTGAGTGACGATCCCTTCGAGCGCTTCCGCAAGTGCGCAGTCGACCTTCTCAACGTGACCCCCGAGCAGGTCACCATGGAGGCGAAGTTCGGCGACGACCTCGACGCCGACAGCCTCGACCTGGTCGAGCTGGTCATGGCCCTCGAGGAGGAGTTCGACGTCACCGTCGACGAATCCGAGCTCGAGGACATCGAGACGGTCGGTCAGGCCTTCGCGCTGATCACCTCGAAGACCTGATGGCCGAGCGCCGCGTCGCCGTCACCGGCGTCGGCGTCGTCAGCCCCTGTGGCATCGGCGCCGAGGCCTTCTGGGAGGGCCTCCTCGGCCCGGCACCCGTCGGCCTCCGCCACGTCGTCGACTTCGATCCGATGGACGTCGCCTTCGACAACCCGAAGGAGGCCCGCCGCACCGACCGCTTCGCCCAGTTCGCGCTGGCCGCCGCCGCCGAGGCCCTCGCGCAGTCCGGCGACCTCGCCGCCGACCCGCTGCGCATCGGCACGTGGATCGGCACCGGCATCGGGGGGCTCACCACCCTCGAGGAGCAGGTGCTCGTCCACGAGCACAAGGGACCGCGGCGGGTCAGCCCGTTCATGGTGCCGATGCTCATGGCGAACGCCGCGTCGGCTGCGGTGTCCATGCGCTACGGCTACCAGGGCCCCTGCGAGAACACCTGCACCGCGTGCGCCGCCGGCACCCAGGCCATCGGCAACGCCTATCGGCTCATCGCGTACGGCCGCTGCGATGCCGTCGTGACGGGCAGCTCCGAATCCACGATGACCGCCACCTGCATCGCCGGCTTCACGAACATGACGGCGATGTCGGCCAGCGGGGTGTCCCGACCGTTCGATCGTGACCGTGACGGGTTCGTGATGGCCGAGGGCGCCGGCGTGCTGGTGCTCGAGGAGTGGGAGACGGCCCGGGCCCGCGGTGCGACCATCCTCGCCGAGGTCCTCGGCGCCGCCTCCACGGCCGACGCCCACCACATCACCGCCCCCTCCCCGGGCGGCGCCGGAGCCATCGCCTGCATCGAGCTGGCACTCGCCGACGCCGGCCTGCGTCCCGAGCAGATCACCCAGATCAACGCCCACGGCACGTCGACCCCGCTCAACGACGCCGCCGAGGCCGAGGCCATCGCCAAGGTGTTCGGCACGCCGGGGCCCGCGGTGACCTCGCTGAAGGGGATCACCGGCCACTCGCTCGGGGCCGCCGGAGCGCTCGAGGCGGTGGCGACGGTGCTCTCGATCCAGAAGGGCCTCATCCCGCCCACCGCGGGCTTCGAGCACCCCGACCCGGAGATGGCCCCGATCGACCTCGTGGTCGGCGAGGCCCGACCGTGGACCCCGGGCCCGACGTTGTCGAACAGCTTCGGCTTCGGCGGCCACAACGGGTGCATCGTCCTCGGCCCGCCCGACGCCTGAGCCCCGACCGGGGCAGCGGGACGGCGCGTCAGGCGAACACGAACAGCAGATCGGCCTCGCAGGCCGTCTCCCCCGCGACGTGCGCCCGCCCGTGGCCCTTCCCGGCGCGCGCCGACATCCGACCCAGCTCGATCTCCACGACGAGCACGTCGCCCGGGCCGACCTGGCGTCGGAAGCGGGCCTTGTCGACCCCACCGAAGAGCGGTAGCCGTCCGGCGAACGCCGGGTCGGAGAGGACCGCGTAGGCGCCGAGCTGGGCGATCGACTCGAGCATCAGCACCCCCGGCAGCGTGGGCCGGCCCGGGAAGTGACCGGCGAAGAAGCTCTCCTCCCCGGTGAGGGCCCAACGCCCGACGGCGGACCGGCCGACGGCGAGCTCGGTGACCTCGTCGAGCAGCAGGAACGGTGGCCGGTGCGGGAGGACCTCCGCCGGCGGGCGCAGTGCGGTCACGCCCCGAGCGCCGCGAGGAGCTTCGTCGGGGTGTCCTTGGGGCTGATCTTCGGCCAGGCCTCGGCGATCCGGCCCTTCTCGTCGACGAGGAACGCCGAACGGACGATCCCCATGTACTTCTTGCCGTACATGCTCTTCTCCCCCCACGCGCCGTACGCCTCGGCGACGGTGTGGTCGGCATCGGACAGGAGCGGGAAGCCGAGGGAGTACTTGTCGTCGAACTTCTTCTGCTTGGCGGGCAGGTCGGGGCTGATCCCGAGCACGACGGTGTCGCCGATGTCACCGAGGATGTCGCGCAGGCCGCACGACTGGGTGGTGCAGCCGGGCGTGTCGGCCTTCGGGTAGAAGTACACGAGCACCTTGCGGCCCTTGAACGAGCTGAGCCGCACCTTGTCGCCGTTCTGGTCGAGGAGGGCGAACAACGGGGCCTTGGCGCCGACGGCGAGGGTCTCGGATGCGGTCATGGCGCCGAATCTAGCGGGGGAGGTCCGACACGCCGGCCCGGACGCGCCGAAGGGAGCGTCGGACGACGCTCCCTTCGGCCATGCTCGACGACGGCGACCCCGGAGGGCCGCCGGCTCACATCTTGGCGGCCTTGGCGGTGGCCTTGAGCTTCGACCCGGCGGTGACCTTGGCGGCCTTGCTGGCCGGCACCTGGATGGTCTCGCCGGTCTGGGGGTTGCGACCGGTGCGGGCGGAGCGGGTGGTCTGCTCGAAGCTGAGGAACCCCGGAAGGGTCAGCTTCTCGGTGCCCTTGGCGACGACCTCGTTGGCGACCTCCTCGAACGCCTTGAGAGACTTCTCGACATCGGCCTTGGCAACGCCGGTGCGCTCGGCGATCTCGGCGATGAGCTCGGACTTCGTCATTGGATCCTCCTGTAGGCCCGGGGAGGCACTGCGTGTCGACCACGGGCGGGCGGTTCGGGCGACGGCATCACCCTTGTCGTGCACAGCATGGTGCCATTCTCCGCCGGGGTGGTGGATTTCACGCCCGAGGGACAGGGTCCGGGGGCTGGTTCACCATGTGCTCGGCGGCCCGGTGGAAGTACGCCAGCATCCGGGCCTCGTCGTCCGTCGAGAGCTCGCCCGCCTCGACGGCCCCGCCGACCGCGGTGGCCATGTGACGGAACCAGGCGTCGCGCTGGGCGGGTCCGATGACGAACGGAGCGTGCCGCATGCGCAACCGGGGGTGCCCACGGCGGTCGCTGTAGGTGGTCGGGCCGCCCCAGAACTGCACGAGAAAGCCCGCGAGGCGCTCCTTGGCACCCTCGACGTCGTCGGGCGGGTAGAGCGGAGCGAGCACCGGGTCGGCCATCACGCCGGTGTAGAAGCGATCGACGAGCCCGACGAAGAACGCCTCGCCGTCGACCCGCTCGAAGAGCGGTTGCTCCTCGGCCGTGCCGGTCACGTCCGATGCCCCTGCCGGGCCGCCGATGTGCGGGTCGCCACCACCCGGTCACGCTAGCGGCGGGTGGCCTACCCTCGTCGCGTGCTGGGCTTCGACTTCTCCGACGAACAGGAGCAGCTCCGGCGGGTGGTGCGCGACTTCGCCGAGGCCGAGATCGCCCCCCACGCCGAGCGCTGGGACCGTGACCACGTCTTCCCCGTCGACACGGTCCTGGCCATGGGCGATCTGGGCCTGTTCGGACTCCCGTTCCCGACCGAGCACGGCGGCGGGGGTGCCGACCTCGTGACGCTGTGCGTGGCCATCGAGGAGGTCGCCCGCGTCGACCAGTCGATGGCCATCACGCTGGAGGCCGGCGTGGGCCTGGGGGCCAACCCGATCCACCGCTACGGGGACGACCGCCAGAAGGCCGAGTGGCTCCCCGACCTGTGCGCCGGGCGGGCCCTCGGCGGGTTCGGGCTCACCGAGCCCGATGCCGGATCCGACGCCGGCGGCACCCGCACCACCGCGGTGCTCGACGAGACGACCGACGAGTGGGTGATCAACGGTGAGAAGGCGTTCATCACGAACTCCGGCACGCCGATCACCTCGCTCGTCACCGTCACCGCCCGCACCGGCCCGTCGGAGATCAGCACGATCATCGTCCCTGCCGGGACCCCCGGGTTCGAGGTGCAACCGCCCTACCGCAAGATGGGATGGCACGCCTCGGACACCCACGGCCTCACGTTCACGGACTGCCGGGTGCCCGCCGGGAACCTCCTCGGCGAACGGGGCCGGGGCTTCCACCAGTTCCTGGAGATCCTCGACGAGGGCCGCGTCGCCATCGCCGCCCTCGCCACCGGCGTCGTACAGGCCTGCCTCGAGCACGCCACCCGCTACGCGGGCCAGCGCCAGGCGTTCGGCCGGCCGATCGGGGCCAACCAGGGCGTCTCGTTCCAGTGCGCCGACCTGGCCGTGATGGCCGACACGTCCCGGCTGCTCACCTACCGCGCCGCCTGGCTCCGCGACCAGGGCCGCCCCTTCGCACGCGAGGCGGCCGTCGCCAAGCTGCACGCCACCGAGGCGGCGGTGAGCGCCACCCGGATCGCCACGCAGGTCTTCGGGGGCTACGGCTTCATCGACGAGACCCCGGTGGCCCGGTTCTACCGGGACGCCAAGATCCTCGAGATCGGCGAGGGCACCAGCGAGATCCAGCGCCTGGTCATCGCCCGGGCCCTCGGGCTGGGCTGAGGCCCTCAGCCGTCGAGGGCGGCCCGGACCCCGGCGATGAAGGCGCCCGCGCCGGCCGGTCCCTCGCCGTCGAGGATCCGCCGCATCAGCGCCGAGCCGATCACCGCGCCGTCGGCCACCTCGCTCACCTCGACCGCCTGGGCGGCGTTGGAGACCCCGACACCCACCAGCACCGGCTTGTCGGTCACCGCCTTCACCCGCCCGGCGATGTCGAGCGCCGAGGCGGCGAGCTCGTCGCGCTCCCCGGTGACCCCGAGGAGGCCGACGGCGTAGACGAAGCCCCGGCTGCGGGCGGCGATACGGGGCAGCCGAGCGTCGGGAGCGGTGGGTGCGGCGAGCATCACCGTCTCGACGCCGGCGGCGTCGGCGGCGGCGGCCCACGGGCCGGATTCCTCGAGGGGGAGGTCGGGGAGGATCGCCGCGCTGACCCCGGCGGCGGCCAGCGACGCTGCGAACCGGTGGTGCCCGGCCCGGAAGGCGACGTTGTAGTAGGTCATCACCACCATCGGGACGCCCGCGTCGATGTGGCGGAGGCGGTCGAGGATCGAGGGCGGCGTGGCACCGGAGGCCAACGCCCGCTCGCTGGCGGCCTGGATGACGGGTCCGTCCATCACCGGGTCGGAGAAGGGCACCCCGATCTCGATGGCGTCGGCGCCGGCGTCGGCGACGGCGCGCACCACGTCGGGCCAGTCGTCGCCCAACCCACCGGTGACGTACGGGACGAGCAGCTTGCGCCCGGTGTCGCGGGCCGCCCGCAGCGCCCGCTCGAGGGTGCCCCACTCCTGCGGTGCGACCGGGACCCCGGGGGCGGCCTCGGAGCCCTCGGTGGTCAACCGAGGATCTCCATCATCTGGCCGACGTCCTTGTCGCCTCGCCCCGAGAGGTTCAACAACACGGTGCGCCCGGCGAGGGCGGCCCGGTCGCGGCTGATCCAGGCCAGCGCGTGCGCGGGTTCGAGCGCCGGGATGATGCCCTCGGTGCGGCTCAGCAGCTGGAAGGCGTCGATCACCTCGGCGTCGGTGACCTGCTCGTAGCGGGCCCGGCCGATCGAGGAGAGGAACGAGTGCTCCGGCCCGACCCCGGGGTAGTCGAGCCCGGCGGAGATGGAGTGCGCCTCCTGCACCTGCCCGAACTCGTCCTGCATGAGGTAGCTCTTCATCCCGTGCACCACGCCGGGCACGCCCCGCCCGACGGCCGCGCCGCCGGCCGGTTCGACGCCCACGAGCTCGGCGTCGGTGTCGGCGAAGCCCGAGAAGATGCCGATGGCGTTGGAGCCGCCGCCCACGCACGCGGTCACCACGTCGGGGACACCACCGTCGAGGAGCTCCGCGCACTGCGCCCGGGCCTCGGTGCCGATCACGGTGTGGAACTCCCGGACCATCCACGGGTAGGGGTGCGGGCCCATCACCGAACCGAGGCAGTAGTGGCTCGTGGCCACGGTGGCCACCCAGTCCCGCATGGCCTCGTTGACGGCGTCCTTGAGGGTCCGGCTGCCCGACACGGCCGGGACGACCTCGGCGCCGAGGAGGCGCATGCGAAAGACGTTGAGCTGCTGGCGGCCCATGTCGACCTCACCCATGTAGACCATGCACTCCATGCCCAGCAGGGCTGCCGCGGTGGCGGTGGCGACGCCGTGCTGGCCTGCCCCGGTCTCGGCGACGAGGCGGGTCTTGCCCATGCGCCGGGCGAGCAGGGCCTGGCCGAGCACGTTGTTGATCTTGTGGCTGCCGGTGTGGTTGAGGTCCTCGCGCTTCAGCAGGACGCGCACGCCGAGCTCCTCGGAGAGGCGGGTGCACTCGGTGAGCGGGGACGGGCGGCCGGCGTAGTCGGCCAGGAGGCCGTCGAGCTCGCCGCGGAACGCCGGGTCCCCCCACGCCGAGCGGAAGGCCCGCTCCAGCTCCTCACAGGCCGGCACCAGCGTCTCGGGTACGAATCGCCCGCCGAACTCGCCGAAGCGCCCGCTCGCAGAGGGTTCGGACAGGGCCATGGGAACGCACCTCGGTGGTGGGCGACGACGGGGACGGGACGGACTCGCGGAGGGTAGGTCGCCCCGGACGGGAGGGGGAACTCGGAAAGGACGGTTGGGTCGGCGCGGGTCAGCCCTGCTCCCCACCCGAGCAGACCGATCGGCTACGGCTCGACGGTCCCGGTCCCCAGCTGCGCGGCGACCCACCGGTACGTGGGCTCGATGCCCTCCCGCAGGGTCGTGGTCGGCTCCCAGCCGAGTCGTTCGCGCACCATCGTGTTGTCACTCGATCGACCGCGGACCCCCTGGGGGGCCGAGAGATCGTGGCGACGGGCGAGTGCGACACCGGCCACCGCACTCACCGTATCGATCAGGTCGTTGATGCTCACCATCTCCGCGGACCCGATGTTGATCGGATCCGACACCTCGGAGTCCATCAGGCGACGCACCCCGACGATGGCGTCGTCGACGTAGAGGAAGCTGCGGCGCTGCTCGCCGTCGCCCCACACCTCGATCTCGTCCACGCCGTCGGCGGCGGCCTCGGCCACCTTCCGGCAGATCGCGGCCGGGACCTTCTCCCGCCCGCCCTGCCAGGTGCAGTGCGGTCCGTAGACACTGTGGAAACGGGCGATGCGCACGTCCAAGCCGAAGTCCTCCGCGTGGTGTCGGCACATCCGTTCGCTGAACAGCTTCTCCCACCCGTAGCCGTCCTCGGGATCGGCCGGGTACGCATCGTCTTCGCAGAGAGCGACCGGAGCGGTGGTGTCCTGCCGGCTCTGGGGATACACACAGGCGGTCGACGCAAAGAAGTAGCGGTCGACCTCAGCGTCCACGGCGGCGGCGATGAGGTGGGTGTTGGTGAGCACCGACCGCATGCAGAGGGCCTTGTTCAGCTCGATGAAGCCCATCCCTCCCATGTCGCACGCCAGGTTGAACACCCGGTCGCACCCGGCCACGGCCGCAGCCGACGTCGACGCGCTGTCGAGGTCGACCGTCACGTTCTCGGCGTCGGCGAAGCACTGGAGCCACTCGACCCGGGGCTTGCGGTCGACTGCACGCACGTCGACGCCGTCGGCCAGCAGCGACGCCACGAGGTGACCACCGATGAACCCGCCGGCACCGGCGACAAGAACCTTCACAAGCCGGCGACCGTATCCCATGGTCGTACGGCTCGTCCTCGGCCCCAGCTCTCGTCCCGTGACGGCGACAGCCGGGGAGGCCTGCCTGTTCGACCGGCTCGGGCGAGGGCGTCATGGCGACGCCGGGCGGCCACGGCAACGAGGCCGAACTCCCGACCGGTACCGTCGACGGGTGGACGATGTCCGTTGGCCGTGGGTCGTGGGGCTCGACGACCGGGTGACGATGGCGGGAATGGCCATGCACGCGCCCTCGGTGGCGCAGGAGGCGGCCGTCAACCCGAACCTGGTCCGCATCCTGGACGCGGAGCTCGGTCTCCTGCCCGACCCCCGTCCCCTCGGCATCGACGAGACACGGCAGATGTTCGTCGACATGCTGAACGTCGACGGCCCCCGACGGGCGGACGCGTGGCACCAGGCGGTGGCGGCCCTCGATCACCCTCGGACGTTGGTCGTGTCGGTCTGCAACGCCCCGTTCCTGCCGTTCCTCGAGCGCTGGTTGTCCTCCTGTGACGAGAGATCGATCGAGGTGCGGTCCCGCACCGTCATCGTCGCCCTCGATCTCGATACCGATCGGCGCTGCCGCCAGCTCGGCCTGACGTCGGTGGCCGCCAACGTCGAGGATTGCGACCGGCTGGGCTCGGTCGTCGGTTGGAACGACGCCCGCTTCTCGCGCCTGGTGCCCTGGAAATCGGTGGCCACGTGGGACGCCCTGCACGTGGCACAGGTCGTGCTCTTCCAGGATGTCGACCTGATCTGGCTCCGCGACCCCATCGCCGATCTGGCCGGGCGCGAGACGGATGCCGACGTGCTCGTCATGCACGACGGTCCCAATCCGCACTTCGCACCGCTGCACGTGAACTCGGGATTCGTGCACGTGCGGGCCGGTGACGCCACCCGCAGCCTGTGGGCGACGGTGGTGGGCAACGCCGCCTCGATCGTGCACCTCGGCAGCGAGCAGCTCGTGCTGAATCGGGTCCTCGAACGATTCCATGCCTACAACCAGGTGCGGGTGCAGGTGCTCCCCGAGTCGGAGTACCTCAACGGCCACCTCTTCGACCTGGTGGACGGCCTGAGTCCGGCGGCGCACCGGTGGCGGTCCGACGGCGTGGTGATCCACTACTCGTGGACACGCGACCCCGCGGAGAAGCTCGCGAAGATCGAGCGATTCGGCCTGCCATGATCGGTCGGCTCGGCCCACTCCAGCCCAGGAACGTGCCGATGTACGATCCGGAGACGACCCGTCGGTTCGCCGAGCATCCCACTGCCCTCTTCCTGCGATCGTCCCGGAGCCGCCGACCGTCGACCGGTCGTCGTCGGCCGGAGCCCTCGGCCCGACGCCGGATCGCCCTCTCCTCGTCATGACCGCTCGGGAATCGCTCTACTCGGTCGTGTGCACCGACACCGCCCCCTCGGTCAACTGGCAGTGCCAGCTGCTGATCCACACCTGGAAGCAGGTGGGACAACCCGGTGAGTTCGTGCGTCTGGTCGCCACCCCTGACGGAGGACCGGTGCCCGATCACGTCCACGCGCGGGTCGTGGCGACCGACGCGCCGAACGTCCACCCCGCCACCGGCGATCGCTACCCGCCCTACAACCGGCTGTTCTCCCTGCTCGAGTGGCTGGAGGAGGAGCGACCGGTCGGCACGGTACTGATCCTCGACCCCGACATGGTGTTCCGAGCTCGAGTGCCAGGGCGGGCGGTCGCAGGGACCGCGACGCTGCAGCGGTGGCTCGATTTCCACCCGACCAGCGCCCCCGCCCGGGTCGTGGCCGACGCCATCGGGTCGGATGCCGGCGACCTCCCGGCAGTGACCTGGCCCGGCCTCGTCCACACCGCCGACCTCGAGCGGATCCTCCCCCGCTGGATCGAGCTGACGGCCGTCGTTCGGGAAGCGACCGGGCGGTGGGAGAGCGACATGTACGCGTTGGTGGGCGCGTTGGCCGCCGACGGTCTCGACCTGGTCACCGAGGCGATGACTGCGTGGATGAACTGGCCCGAGGACGTGGTGGCGGGGGCGCCGATCATCCACTACTGCCAGACCGTCGAGGCCCACGATGGCCGGCCGCTGTGGTCCAAGCGCGACTACCGACCATGGGAGCCGATCGGCGTCGATCCGGCCGAGGCCCGGCTCGACTACTGCCGTGATCTGCTCACGATCCTGGCCGACGCCGTGGATCAGAAGTCCGCGGACCCGCGGCGCGTCTCCTGAGGCGGGGCGGTGATCGTCATCGAGTCGGGCGGGATCCCTGCGAAGGCGTCGGGGTGGATCGTTCGGGTCCGACAGTCGAGGCCCGAGAACCGGTGGTAGTCGTCGAGCGTCCGCTCCGAACCCAGGGAGTAGGACCCGAGCCGCCGGTCGGGGTCACCGGCGAGGAGCAGCCGGAGGCGGGCGTAGGCCCGGCCTTGGCGGGCACCGACGAGGCCACTGGGGGCGTCGCCGATCCACTTCCGGTTCGTGGTGGGATGACTGCGATGCCAGACCACCACCTGGGTCGGCTCGAAGAGGTCGTAGCCGTGCGTGAACGAGCGCAGGGTCAGCGCGAACTCCTCACCCGTGTAGATGTGGGACGGATCCTGGCGGACGTCGGTGATCCAGGAGCCGGGGGCGAAGACGAAGGCCCCTGACAGGACCCTGGTGCGCCGGGGCGCAGGCCTGGTGTGTTCGATGTGCTCGGTCGGATGGTGGATCCACCCCTCGTCGGACCAGTGCACCACTCGCACGGACGGGACCCGCTCGACGGCGGTCCGATCGACGAGGTCGACGCCGTCGGCACGGAAGTAGGGGGGAGGGAATCCGGTGATCAGCGGCCGCTCCGAGGGGAGCTCCTCCATCATCTCGACGAGCCGGGCGTCCCAGCCGTCGGCGAACCGCGTGTGGGCATCGACCTGGAGCGTGAGCTCCTCGCCCTCGTAGAGGCCCTGCACCCAGTGACGGGCCCAGCATCCGCCCTTGCTCTCGCGGTGGTCACGGACGACGATGCGGAAGCGATCATCCTCGGCGAGGTGAGCCAAGCAGTCCTCGCCGATCTCCGGCGGGCCGTCCTCGTCGAACTGGTGGAGGACGCCGAAGCGCAGCCGGTCGGGACGCTCGGCCCGACGCAGGCAGTCCTCGATCGTGAGCGCGAGCTCCGGCTCGCAGTAGGACGCCAGCGCCACGAAGATCAGCGGTTCGCTCGCGCCGGCCATGGCCGGAGAGTACCGACGGATGCGCCGTAGGCTCGCCGGGTGGTACGGGTGCTCCGAATGGCCGAGGACGTCGGCTACCTCTCGAACAAGCTGATGGCGCTCGAGATCGGGGTCGGACTCGCCCACCTCAGCGATCGCGCGTTGTCGCTCCCGGTCGACTCGCCGATCGGCTGGGGGCCGCGACCGGCGCTCGACGGCGTGGATGCGGGGACGGCCTCGAGCCTCCGGGATCTGTTCGACCTCCCGGTCACGGTGCTCGGCGACGACGACTACGACCAGCTCGTGGGCGCGCATCCGGTGCTCACCGTCGACTGGCCGGACCTCTACCAGGTCGCCTACGCCGATGGTCCGACAGGTCCGCAGGACGAGGAGTGTGCCGCCGCCTTCGCCCACGGGCGCCCGACCGTCGCCTTCGATCCCGACTGGGCCGACGCACCGATCCTCGACCTCACCGCACGCGGCCTCGCCTCGTACTCGTACTTCTTCCACCTGCGACCGGACCGGCGCCGCGAGGTGTTCTCGCTGCTGGAGCAGATCCGACCGAAGCGTCCCTACCGGGAGCTGGCGAGCTCGGTGGCCGCCGAGCTCGGTCGGTTCAACGCCGTCCACATCCGACGCACCGACCACCTCGTCGGGGTTCCCGACTACCGACGGGTCACGCCGTGGATGATCCGCGACAACCTGGCGGCGGTCCTGCCGTCGGAGGAGCGGCTGGTGGTCTGCACCGAGGCCGACCCGGACTCCGACGTGTTCAAGCCCCTCCGCTCCCACTTCGGCGACGTGGTGTTCCTCTCCCAGCACCTGCTCGACGATCCGGTGTGGCGAGCGCGCTTCGCCGAACTGGAGCGACACGACGACTCGGCGCTGGCGATGGTCACCCAGGAGGTGGCGGCCCGAGCCGACAGCTTCGTCGGCACCTTCGCGAGCACGTTCACCGGCATCATCCACCGCCGACGCCACCTCGCCGACCCGCTCGAGCCGTTCATGTTCACCGCTGACTTCCTGGGAGGCGGAACTCGCTTCGAGCGCTGCACCTACCTGCCGGTCGTCGACGGACCCTTCACCTGGAACCGCCTCGGGTACCCGGTCGACCCCGCGGCGCTGGCGTGGATGCGCGAGTGGCCGGAGGCTCGCCTCAGGGACCCCTGAAATCCGCCGGCATCCGTTGTACGGTTCCGCCCATGGATCTGAACAGCCGCCCGATCCGCACCGACGGCATCCTCGTCGAGCGGACGCCCACCGAGCTCCTCGCCTTCAACGACGTCACCGGTGAGGCGCATGCCCTCAACGAGGCGGCGGCCGTCGTCTGGGACCACTGCGACGGGAAGACGACGATCGCCGACATGGTCCCGCTGGTCGCCGCGGCGACCGGCCTCGCGCCGGACGCCCAGGTGGTCGAGCTCGCCATCGAGGAGCTCGTGGACAGCGGGCTGATCGACACCGGCGTGGTCGGCGTCCCGACCATCGGCCGCCGCGAGCTCATCAAGAAGCTGGGTCTGACCGCGGCTGCTGCCGCGGTGGCGCTCCCGATCGTCGAGTCGATCGTCACCTCGCCCAGCCGTGCCGACGCGCAGACCGCACCCGGCGCCCCCATTCCCCCGCCGGCGGCAGCACCGTTCCCGGCACCGTTCCCCGCACCGTTCCCCGCACCGTTCCCAGCCCCCGCACCGGCACCGGCCCCCGCACCGGCCCCCGCACCGGCACCGGCACCGGCACCAGCCCCCGCACCGGCGGCGGTGGACCCCGACGCCGAAGCGGACGCGGCGACCGCGGTGAATGCCTCGCCGAAGTTCACTGGCTGAACCTTCCGATGGCCTGACGGCCACGTCGATGGACACACACGCGACACCAGGGCGCGAACTGCTGGTGGAGGTCGATGGCTTCGTGGCCTCGATCGTGCTGCCCGAGGAGCTGCGAGCACCCCTCACGGACCGACTGAACGGGCCCCTGCCTGTGCTCTCGGGTGCACCGGCAGTGCGCTACGAGGTCACCGGCCGTGCTCCCGACCACTACGGGCTCGAGCGAGGGCATGGCGGGTTGCGACACAACGTCGCCGGGGACGTCGTCATCCGAGCGCTCCTCACCGATCTCCTCGACGGCCTGCACCGTCGGCGTCCCGACTTGGTGGTCGCGAGGGCCAGCGCCGTCGCGTGGCACGGTCGCGGCATCATTGTCGTCGGATCAGACGAGTCGCCGGCTCTGATCGACGCGCTCGTCAGAGCGGGTGCAACCCTGCTCTCGATCGGTCTCGCGGTCCTCGACCGATCCGGTCACGTCCTCCCGATCCTCGTGGGGGGCGGTTGCGCCGACCCGGACCCGAGGGAACGCGACGAGCCGGGTTCACCGCGACCCGCACCCCTGATGCTCGTGGTCGCGGTCGAGCCCGACCCGGACCTGGTCGAGGTCACCGGTGCCCGTGCCGCGCTCGCTCTGCTCGAGCACGTGGTGCCGAACCAGCAACGAGCTCCAGCGGCCAGGTCCCTGCTCGGCCGGCTCGCACCGCACCTGGTCCTGCTCCGCGGCGCGGCATCCGATGCGGACGGCCTGGCTGCGGACATGCTCCTCCGAGCCGAGCAACAGCCGATGGTCGAGCTCCAGGCGCCGCCCGACGACACCGAGACCCGGCCCGCGGTGGCCGCGTTCGAAGCGAAGGTCACCCGGGCCCGCCACCTGCGCTTCGACGACCTCCTGACTCCCGAGGAACACCGTCGTCTTCTCGACCATGCGCTGTCACGGGAGGCCGATCTCAGCCCCAGCAAGGTCCTCACCGACGAACCGCTCGACGACCACATCCACCTGCGCCGATCACAGACGGACTTCGATGTCGACAAGGTCTGGGATCTGTTCGAGGGTCGACTCGTCGGCCTGCTCCCCCACATCCGTCGAGAGCTCGGCATCGAGTGGTTCAGACTCGGCTCGATCGAGCGCCAGCTCACCGTGCACGGTGACGGCGACCACTTCGGACTGCACGTCGACGCCGCCGGTCCGGATGTCGCGGCTCGCGTCATCAGCGCGGTCTACTACTTCAACCGTGAGCCACAAGCCTTCTCGGGTGGCGAGCTCCGACTCTTCGACACCGTCGACGTGGGCGGGGTCATCGAGGCTGCGGACACCTTCACCGAGGTGGCCCCGAAGGACAACACCCTCGTGGTCTTCGACAGCCATGTGCCCCACGAGGTCCGCCCCGTTCACGTCCCCGGTGACCGCTTCGAGGACCGACGGTTCACGATCGTGTTCTGGGCCAGGCGAACCAAGTCCCCCGCCGAGGTCTTCACCGGGGACGCCGATCGACGCACCGATCTCCAGCACCAACTCCTCCCGGCACTGACCGCCGACGGGTTCCGGGTGGTGACCACCCCTGCCGATGTCCAAGAGCGGCTCGCCGAGGTCCTCGCCGCCCGGGCGGCATCAGCCCCCGACGAGACCACCGACGACCACTTCCTGCCCGACGGGATGCCTTCGTTCATCGACGTCGGCGAGCTCGGCGCCTGGGTGATCGAGGAGCTGAAGTCGATGCACGAGCAGTGGTACCAGGCGCCGCTGGAGCCCACCGCGCACTACGGACTCAGGGTCTACCGAGAGGGTCAGACGCTGATCCGCCACAACGACCGCTACGAGACCCACGTGATCAGTTCCATCGTCCACGTCGGCGCCGATGTGGACGAACCTTGGCCGCTCGTGGTGGAGGACCGTGAGGGCCAATGCCACGACGTGTACCTCGAACCGGGCCAGATGCTGCTGTACGAGGGAGCGAAGCTCCCCCACGGCCGGCCCCATCCTCTGCGCGGCCGCTACTACGCGTCGTTGTTCCTGCACTACCGCCCGACCGATTGGCTTCGCACCCTGGAAGGGGTGTGCCGGGACCAGTCCTGAGGTCGACCTCGGGCGAGGTCTCCCACCGACGGGTCGAGGCCGGTCACGAGGAGACGCCGACTGAGGTCTCGAACGTGTGACCTCTGCGGTGCCGAGGAGGAACGCTGCCGACTGCAGCGTGCGCTCAACGACGCTCGTCGAAGAGCTGCAGGGTGTCGGTGTCGTGCGTGGGCTCGCCCTCGTCCCGCGGATCGCCGGTCTCGTCGGCAGCGTCGTCGAACGGCGCCGTCGCCGTCGGCAGGTCGGCCGCCCGGTTCGCCTCGGCGATGAAGCGCCGCACCGACCTCACGTCCTTGCGCCCGGGCGAGGACTCGACGCCGGACGCCACGTCGACCCCCCAGGGCCGGACGGCGGCGACGGCTGCCGCGACGTTGTCGGGCCGGAGGCCCCCGGCGAGCAGGACGCGCCGGCGGCGGGGGAGGTCGCCCACGAGGGACCAGTCGAAGGTCCGCCCCGACCCCGGCGTGGACGAGTCGAGCAGCACCGCGTCGACGTCGTAGTCGTCGACGCGGTCGAGACGGGGATCACCCGCTCCGAAGGCCTGCACCACGAACGGCACCCGCGCCCGGATCCAGCTGGCCTCACCGTGGGACTCCCGCCCGTGCAGCTGGACGCCCCGCAGGCCCGTCTCGGTGACCACGTCGACGATGTACTGGGCGGACTCGTCACGGAACACGCCCACCGTGAGGACGTCGTCGGGGACCTCGCGGAGGATGCGGCCGACCTCGTCGGCCTCGATCCGCCGCGGTGACGGGGCCATGACGAACCCGATCGCGTCGGCGCCCATGGCCACGGACATCAGCGCATCGGCGAGGTTGGTGGTCCCGCAGATCTTGACGAACATCGGAGTGCCACGGTATCGCCGGGGCCCGGCGGCGCTCCGGATGGATCCGTCAGCCGTCGACGAGACGACCGTGCAGGTAGTCGTCGTAGGCGGCGAGGTCGAGGTGGCCGTGACCGCAGTAGTTGAAGAGGATCACCTTCTCCTCGCCCGTCTCCTTGGCGGCGAGCGCCTCGTCGATGGCGATCCGGATGCCGTGGGCCGCCTCGGGGGCGGCCACCTTGCCCTCGGTGTTGGCGAACTGGATGGCGGCGTCGAAGACCTTGCTCTGGGGCAGCGCCACGGCCTCGATGCGGCCGTCCTTCACGAGCTTCGAGACGATCGGGGAGTCGCCGTGGTAGCGCAGTCCCCCGGCGTGGATGGACGGGGGCATGAAGTCGTGGCCGAGGGTGTACATCGGCATGAGCGGGGTCATGCCGGCGACATCACCGAAGTCGTACTCGAAGCGCCCGGCGGTGAGGGTCGGGCACGACTCGGGCTCGACGGCCACGATGCGCACGCCCTCGTCGGGGACGAACGGGAACGCCAGACCTCCGAGGTTGGAGCCGCCGCCGCACGGGGCGATCACGACGTCGGGGAGGTCCTCACCGGCCAGCTGGAGCTGCTCCTTGGCCTCGAGGCCGATGACGGTCTGATGCAGCAAGACGTGGTTGAGCACCGAGCCGAGGGCGTAGTGGGAGTCGTCCCGGCCCACGCAGTCGCGCACCGCGTCGGAGATGGCCGCGCCGAGCGACCCCGGGCTGGTGGGGTCGTCGATCGGCGAGGGCACGACCTCCCCACCCCAGATCTCCATCATGATCTTGCGGTACGGCTTCTGGTCGTACGACGCCCGCACCATGTACACCATGCACTCCATGTCGAACTGCGCGGTGGCGAACGACAGGGCCGTTCCCCACTGACCGGCGCCGGTCTCCGTGGTGAGACGGGTGACGCCCTCCTGCTTGTTGTAGAAGGCCTGGGGCACGGCGGTGTTGGGCTTGTGCGAACCGGCCGGCGAGACCGATTCGTCCTTGAAGTAGATGCGCGCCGGCGTGCCGAGCGCCGCTTCGAGGCGGGTGGCCCGCACGAGCGGGGTGGGGCGCCAGAGCTTCAGGATGTCGAGCACCTCGCCGGGGACGTCGATCCACGGGGCGGGCGACATCTCCTGCTCGATGAGGGCCATCGGGAACAACGGCGCGAGGTCGTCAGGGGTCACCGGCTCGCGCGTACCCGGGTGGAGAGGTGGGTCGAGCGGCTCGGCCAGCCTGGGGAGGATGTTGAACCAGGCGGTCGGGAGCTGCGCCTCGGGAAGGACGAAACGGGTCATGGGGACTCCTCGCTGATCGGGCGTCCGGAGTGTAGGACGCCCGATCGCGCCGGCCCGGTCCGATCGCTAGCGCCGGGCGGCTCGCAACCCGGCGACGCCGGCACGAGGGTCGCCGGAGGTGACGAGGGACTCGCCCACGAGCACGGCGTGGTAGCCGGCCGCGGCCAGCACCGTCGCATCGTCGGGACCGGTGATGCCGCTCTCGGCGACGCGCACCACGCCGGCGGGCATCGCCGCGGCCATGCGGACCGCCCGGTCGGTGTCGACCGCGAAGGTCACGAGGTCGCGCTGGTTGACCCCCACCAGGTCGGCCCCGCAGTCGACGGCGCGGGCCAGCTCGGCTTCGTCGTGGATCTCGACGAGGACGTCGAGCCCGACCTGGCGGGCCAGGTCGAGCAGGTCGACGAGCTCGGACTGGTCGAGCGCCGCCACGATCAACAGCACCGCGTCGGCGCCCATGATGCGGGCGTCGAGCACGTCGCGGCGGTCGACGGTGAAGTCCTTGCGCAGCACCGGGAGAGGGCAGGCCCCGCGGGCCAGGGTGAGGTCGTCCGGGCGGGCCCCGAAGAACTCGGCGTCGGTCAGCACCGACAGCGCGGCCGCTCCCCCGGCCGCGTACTCCCGGGCCAACGCCGCGGCGTCGAGGTCAGGGGCCAGGTCCCCCTTGGACGGGGACCGTCGCTTCACCTCCGCGATCACCGCGACGTCACCCGACGCCGCCACGGCGTCGAGTGCGGCGCGGAAGCCGCGTGCCGGTGCCGCGGCGCGGGCCCGGTCGAGCAACGGCCCCTCGGGCCGCTCGTCGGCCGCAGCCGCGGCCCGATGGGCGACCAGGATGCGGTCGAGGTAGGTCGTCAGCTGGGAAGGCCCTTCGCTCCCGCGGTGGGCGTGGCCATGACCATCATCGGCGGCTCGGCGAAGAGCGGACCGAGCAGGCCGAAGCAGGTCGCCATGGCGTCGCTGCCACCGTGCACGCCGAGGGCGTCGGCATCGGTGTAGAGCTCGAAGACCCACACCGTGTTCTCGTCGCCGGCATCGAGGTGGAACGAGTAGACGAGCGTCCCCTCCTCGTCGGCCACCTGCGGGAGCATCGTCTCGAGCGCGGCCACCATCTCGTCGCGCTTGCCGGGTTGGGCCACCATCTTCACGAACAGCGAGGTCTGTGCCATGGTCGGGGACCCTAGCGCTCTCGTCCGAAGCGGGGTTCGCCCGTTCCGGCTCAGCCCTCGGGGTCGCTGCGGTAGGAGCGCATGACGGCGACCACCGGCGTGGCGACGAACGCCAGCACGCCGATCACGACCGCCGCGACGCCGAACGCGAGGAAGAAGGTGGTGCGCAGCAACATCCCGAGCACGAGGACGCCCAACCCTCCGAGGACGCCGACGGCCGGGAGCATCTGGAGCCCCCGGGACACGGTGGCGCCGTCGCCGACCGGCTCGTCGTCGAGGAGCGCGGCGTAGTCGGTGTCGTCGTCGTCGATGGGCGTGAAGTCGTAGCTCGCCGCGCCGGGCCGCCGCTCGTCACGGCGGCGGCGTCGCAGCTCGTCGTCGTACTCCCGGCGCCGACGCTCGTCGCCGAGCACCGCCCATGCCTCGTTGACCAGCTGCATCTCCCGCTCGTTGGCGGCGCGGGTGGCGGCTGAGGACGTCGTGTGGAAGTCGGGGTGGTGGGCCCGGGCGAGGGCGAGGTAGGCGGCGCGGATCTCGGCGGGCGTCGCCCCCGGGGCGACGTCGAGCACGTCGTAGTGCGTGGGATCGCCGGCCATCGCCCGACCTTACGGGGGGTCAGCCGTCGCTCGCCGGGTCGGCGACGACGGCGGGCGTCGCCTCCGGCCCGACCGACACGGTGGTGCCCACCGCGACGGCCCGGGCGACGGTGGCCAGGGCCACCGCAGGATGCCCCGGACCGAGCGAGGGGGCGACGCTGGTGACCACGCCCACCTCCTTGTCGTCGAGGCGTACCGTCGACCCCGGGATCGGCTCACCGCCCGGCGCGTCGTCGAAGCGCAGGACGCGAACCGGACGGGGCACCGTGTTGCCCCTGCTGTCGATGCGGGCCACGAGCTCCTGGCCCGTGTAGCACCCCTTGGTGAAGCTGACCGACGTCTCGACGAGCCACCCGCCCGCCTCGGCGGGGATGGTGTCGTCGGTCAGCTCGGCGCCCATGGCCGGGAGGCCGTGGACGATGCGGTACCGCTCGAGGGCGGCACGGGGCACGACGTCGCCGTCGGCCTCGGCGGCCGACTCGGCGAGGTCGATGGTCGTCCCCGCCGGGAGGATGCGGTCGATGCCGGCGACCCCAGGGCCGACCACCACCCCGGCGAGCGCACCGGCGGCGACCCCGGCCGGGTCGCGACCGAGCTCGACGTGCCCGGCGCCGTGGCGGCGGGAGAGCACGACACGACGTTCCGCCTCGCCGACCTCGGCCTCGGTGCGCAGGAGGAAGCGGCACAGGCGGGCGACGACCGCGTCGCCGTACCCGGCATCCACGTCGAGCGCGTAGGCGTCGTCGGCCACCCGGTGGACGCGGAGCCACGACTGGACCTTGCCGGTGGGGTGGAGCAGCAGCGACCACGCCGAGGCACCGTCGCCGAGGGCCACGACCTCCTGGCTCAACTGGCCCTGGAGGTACCGGCCGCTGTCGGGGCCCACCACGGGGACGAGGTCTCGTTCGGTGACGGCCGTGGCCCCTGCACCGACGAGGGCGTCGAAGCCCGCGGCGACGGCGGGCGGGTCGGCGGGATGCATCCCGACAGTGTCGCAGCGCGCGCCACCGAACCAACCCCCCGCCCGGGCCTAGAGGACCGGCCGCCCCGCGCCGCCCTCGCCGTCGCCACCTGCAGCCGCCCGGCGGGCGGCGGTGAGGGACCGGGCGCCGGGGATGGCGGCCAGCAGCGCGCCGGCCTTGTTCCGGCACTCGAGGTCCTCGTGCTCGGGCACGCTGTCGGCCACGATGCCGGCCCCGGCCTGCACGTGGGCGCGACCGTCCGGGCCGACCATCAGGGTGCGGATCGCCAGTGCGGTGTCGATCGTGCCCGAGAAGTCGATGTAGCCGACCACGCCTGCGTACGGACCCCGCTTCACCGGCTCGAGGTCGTCGATGATCTGCATGGCCCGCACCTTGGGGGCGCCCGACACCGTGCCCGCGGGGAGCGTGGCTCGCAGCACGTCGATGGGCGTGCGCCCCGCGGCGAGCTCGCCGGACACCTGCGAGGTGAGGTGCATCACGTGGCTGTAGCGCTCCAGCACCATCATCTCGTCGACCTGCTCGGTGCCGAAGCGCACCACCCGGCCGACGTCGTTGCGAGCGAGGTCCACCAGCATCACGTGCTCGGCGACCTCCTTGGGGTGCTCCCGCAGCTCCGCGCCGAGGCGCTTGTCGTCGGCCTCGGTCCGGCCACGGCGCCGCGTGCCGGCGATGGGCCGGGAGATCACCCGTCCGTCCACGAGCTTCACCATCGGCTCGGGCGACGACCCGACGAGGCTCACCGTCGGGGTGCGCACGAAGTACATGTAGGGGCTCGGGTTCACCTGGCGCAGCACCCGGTAGACGTCGAACGGGTCGGCACCGAGGTCGAAGGAGTAGCGCTGGGACAGCACCACCTGGAAGATGTCGCCGGCGAGGATGTGCTCCTTGGCGACCTCGACGGCCCGGTGGAAGGTGTCGGTGTCCATCGACGAGACCACGTCGGGCGCGGCGGCCTCGGCATCGGGCGGATCGACCATCGGTTCGGACAGCGGGCGGGCGCCGTCGGCCGCCAACCGGTCGAGGCGGACCAGGGCGTCGTCGTAGAGCCGATCGAGCGTGGCGGCATCGGCGTCGGCCGGTACGAGCACGTTCTCGATGAGCGTGACGCGCTGGCGGAAGTGGTCGAAGGCGGCGAGCTGACCGATGACCGACAGGACGGCGTCGGGGTACCCGGTGACGTCGCTCGGCACGTCGGGGAGGTGCTCGACCTCCCGGACGACGTCGTAGCCGAGGTAGCCCATGAGCCCGCCGTGCAGGGGCGGGAGCGCCTCGACGACCGGTGACCGGTACCGACCGAGCAGCCACTCGATCGCGCCGAGCACGCCGTCGTCGAGAGGGAGGTCGTCGGGCAGGTCGCCCTCGACGACCAGTGCGCCGTCCCTCGACACGATGGTGGCCAGCGGGTTGCGGCCCACGAACGACCATCGGCTCCACCGCTCGCCGTGCTCGACGGACTCGAGGAGGAAGCCGGGCTCGTCGTCCCCGCACAGCCGGGCGAAGGCCGCGACGGGGGTGATGAGGTCGGCGAGCAGCTCGCGCCAGACCGGGACGACCGTGAACTCGGCCGCCCAGGCGTGGAACTCCTCCCGGGTGGGACGGATCACCGGTTCACGAGGCGTCGGCGGCGGGCCCGAACGGCGAGAAGAAGCAGGAGTAGTGGCCGGTGTGGCAGGCGCCCTTGCCCTCCTGCTCGACGACGAACAACAAGGTGTCGCCGTCGCAGTCGTAGGAGCCGGATCGGACGAACTGGCGGTCGCCGGAGGTCTCGCCCTTGCACCAGTACTCCTGGCGCGACCGGCTCCAGAACCAGGTGCGACCGGTCTCGAGGGTCTTGCGCAGCGACTCGGCGTTCATCCACGCCATCATCAGCACCTGCCCGGTGCCCTCCTCCTGGATGATGGCGGGCACGAGGCCGT
The DNA here is from genome assembly GCA_025455885.1 of Acidimicrobiales bacterium. Lineage (NCBI taxonomy): Bacteria > Bacillati > Actinomycetota > Acidimicrobiia > Acidimicrobiales > Acidimicrobiales bacterium. Next base: position 25,514 of record JALOLR010000013.1, on the reverse strand, counting down.
CGGCGTTGTAGGTGACGGCCTCGAGCTGGTCGTCGGTGAAGGCGATGGGCGTGCTCACGGGCATGGTGCGAGGGTACCGGCGGGGTGGCCGGGCCGCGAACGGGTTGGCGGGCTAGAGGTAGAGGCCGGTGCTGCCCTCTTCGAGGCGCTTGGCGGCCACGGCGTGCACGTCGCGTTCACGCAGGATGATGTAGTCGTCGCCGCGGACCTCGACCTCGTAGCGGTCCTCGGGGTTGAAGAGGACCTGGTCGCCGGGCTGCATGGAACGCACGTTGGGGCCGGCGGCGACGCACTCGGCCCACACCAGGCGCTTGCCCATCTGGGCCGTGGCCGGGATGAGGATGCCGCCGGTCGAGCGGCGCTCGCCCTCGGCCCGGGCGGTCTGGACGAGGATCCGGTCGTTGAGCATCTGGATCGGCAGCTTGTCGAGGCTGTCGGGAGCGGAGGCGTCGTCGGGGGCCATGTCGGAGCTCGGTGGGGTCACCGCAGGGACGGTACCGTCTCGCCCTGTGCCCGACGACCTCGCCACCACCTCCCTGCGACTGGCGACGGGCGACGGGCTGAACCTCGAGGCGGAGGTGCGCTGCCCCGCCACGGCGGAGACCGTCGGCGCGGTGGTGCTCGCCCACCCCCATCCGCTCCACGGGGGCTCGATGGCGTCGCTCGTGACCAGCGAGCTGTTCCGGGTGCTGCCCGAGTCCGGGCTGGCAGCCCTGCGGTTCAACTTCCGAGGCGTCGGAGGAAGCGAGGGCTCCCACGGCCACGGCGTCGACGAGCGCCTGGACGTGGAGGCGGCCATCGACGCGCTCACCGAGCGGACCGACCGGCGGCCACTGGTGCTGTGCGGCTGGTCCTTCGGCGCCGACGTGTCGCTCACCGTCCTCGACGATCGCCTCGACGGGTGGGTGCTGATCGCCGCGCCGATGCGGATCCGCCCCACCGCCGACTACGCGGCCGTGGCCCGGGACGTCCGGCCGAAGCTGCTGATCGTGCCGGAGCACGACGAGTTCCGGTCGCCGGCATCGGCCCGGGAGGCCACCGCGACATGGACGAACACCCGGGTGGAGGTGGTGGCCGGCGCCGACCACTTCCTCGTCGGACGCACCGACGCCGCCGCCCGCCTCGTCATCGAGTTCGCGGCCTCCCTCGCCCCTCCCCCTCCCCCTTCTCCGAACTGTTGAGTGCTCAGGGGCGGACGGGAACGCCGCCAGCGAGCATGTGCGCCTTGGCCTCGTGGACGGTGTGCTCGCCGAAGTGGAAGATCGACGCCGCCAGCACGGCATCGGCGCGACCCTCGGTGACGCCTTCCACGAGGTGGTCGAGGGTACCGACGCCGCCGGACGCGATCACCGGGATCCCGACGGCGTCGGCCACCGCCGCGGTCTGCTCGACGTCGAAGCCGTCGCGGGTGCCGTCACGGTCCATCGAGGTGAGCAGGATCTCCCCGGCCCCGAGCCGTTCCGCCTCTCGTGCCCATTCGACGACGTCGAGGCCAGTGGGAGTCCGCCCGCCGTGGGTGAACACCTCCCAGCCCTCGCCCGGCGCGCCGTCGGCATCCCGGCGCCGACGCCCGTCGATGGCCACGACGACGCACTGGTTGCCGAACTCGGCGGAGATCTCGGCCACCAGCGCGGGGCGCTCGACGGCCGCGGTGTTCACCGACACCTTGTCGGCCCCGGCGCGCAGGAGTCGGCGGGCGTCGTCGACGGTGCGGATCCCGCCGCCGATCGTGAAGGGGATGAAGACCTGCTCGGCGGTGCGGCGGACCACGTCGACGATGGTGTCGCGCCGGTCCGACGACGCGGTGATGTCGAGGAAGACCAGCTCGTCGGCCCCCTCGGCGTCGTAGCGGGCGGCCAGCTCGACGGGGTCGCCGGCGTCGCGCAGGCCCACGAAGTTGACGCCCTTGACGACGCGTCCGGCGTCGACGTCGAGACAGGGGATGACCCGAGCGGTCCTCACCCCGGCGGGGGAACCGAATCGGCGGGCGCCACGTCGAGTCGCCTCGCCCGGACGAGCGTGTCGAGTGCGACCCGCTCACCGTCGGGTGTGGCCACGACCCGGTCGACCCGCTCGGCGCGCTCGACCACGAGCTCGACCCCGAAGTCCAGGCAGGCGGCGGCGATGTCGTCGACGATCGCCTCCGAGGTGGTGAGCACGACCGCGTCCTGGGGACCGCCGTAGCCCTCGGCCAGGTTCTGCAGGTCGTGGGCCACGAGCAGGAAGGTGCCACCGGCGGCGAGGGCGCGCACCGCGGTGGCCACCGCGGCTCTCCGCTGGTCGGCGGGGAGCTGCAGGTAGAAGACGATCACCAGGTCGAAGCCGTCGGCGGGGGGCGTCCACGCGGTGGCGTCGGCGACGACGAAGGAGGCCTCGACGCCACGCTCGGCGGCGAGCCGACGGGCCTTGTCGATCCCGACCGACGAGTAGTCGACCCCCGTGACCTGCCACCCCTGGGTGGCCAGCCACACGGCGTTGCGGCCCTCCCCCGTGGCGAGGTCGAGGGCCCGACCCGGGCTGAGGCCGTCGACCTCGGGGGGCAGGAACTGGTTGGGCTCACCCGACCAGATCAGCTCGGCCGTGTCGTAGCGCTCGTTCCAGGCGTCGGCGTCCATGAGGCGGAGTGTACGGGGAGCGTCCCGGAGGCCCGTCAGGCCGTTCGGGGCGACGGGTCGAGAGCGGCGAGGGCGGCCTCGACGGTGAAGGCGCCCTCGTAGATGGCCTTGCCGACGATGACGCCGGCCAACGAGCGCTCGCCGGCACGCAGCGCGGCGAGGGCGGCGAGGTCGGCGAGGTCGCCCACGCCCCCGGACGCCACCACCGGGAGCGGCGACGCCGCCAGCACCTCGGCCAGCCCGTCCAGGTCGGGGCCGGCCAAGGTGCCGTCCCGGGCGATCTCGGTCACCACCAACGCCTCGACGCCGACGTCGGCGAACTCCGTGGCGACGTCGAGCAGGTCACGGCCCGAACCCTTCTCCCAACCTCGGACGGCCACCTCGCGGCCCCGGGCGTCGAGGCCGACGGCCACCGGGAAGCGGGCCGCGAGCCGAGCGACGAGCGCCGGCTGTTCGAGGGCGGCGGTGCCGACGACGACGCGGCGCACGCCCGCCTCGAACAGCGCTTCGGCGGCGGCCTCGTCCCGCACGCCCCCGCCGGTCTGGACGGGCACGTCGACCCCCGCGGCGATCTCGGCGATGACCGCGCGGTTGACCGGGAGTCCGGTTCGGGCGGCGTCGAGATCGACCACGTGGATCCACGGCGCACCCGCTGCCGCGAACGAGCGGGCCTGCTCGACCGGGTCGTCGTGGTACACGGTCTCGCGGTCGTAGTCGCCCTGGTAGAGCCGCACGCAGCGCCCGTCGCGGACGTCGATGGCCGGGAACAGCTCCATCATGCGCCGGCCGCCACGCCGGTGCGGGCCGCCGCCACGAACCCGCGCAGGAGGTCGAGCCCGGTCGTACCCGACTTCTCGGGATGGAACTGCGTGGCCCACAGGGGGCCCCGCTCCACCGCGGCGGGGACGGGCCCGCCGTAGTCACAGGTGGCGACGACGTCGGGACCGAGGGGAGCGGCGTAGGAATGGACGAAGTACACCCACACCGGGTCGGGCACGGCCGCGAACATCGCCGACGGGCGCCGCACCTCGAGCAGGTTCCACTGCATCTGGGGCCGCTTGACGCCGTCGGGCAGGAGGCGCAGCACCCCGGGAAGCACACCGAGCCCGCTCACACCGGGCGACTCGTCGGAACCGTCGTAGAGCATCTGCATCCCGACGCAGATACCCAGGAACGGCCGCCCGGATGCCACCGCGGCGACGGCGACCTCGTCGAGGCCGGCGGACCCCAACGCGCTCATGCACGCCCCGAACGCGCCCACCCCGGGGAGGACGACGGCGTCGGCATCGGCCACGAGGGCGGGGTCGGCGGTGAGCCGCGCGTCGGCACCCACCGTCTCGAGCGCCTTCTGCGCCGAGCGCAGGTTGCCGATCCCGTAGTCGAGCACCGCCACCAGCGGCCCGACCTGGCCGCCCGACCCCTCCACAGCGCTCACAGCACGCCCTTGGTCGAGGGCACGCCGGACCCCTCGACGCGCACCGCGTCGCGCAGCGCCCGGGCGACGCCCTTGAACGTGGCCTCCACGAGGTGGTGGGTGTTGCGACCGCGGACGGAGGTGACGTGCAGGGTGATCGCCGAGGCGACCACGAAGGCCCGCCAGAACTCCTCGACGAGCTGAGGGTCGAACGGCGGATCGCCCAGGATCTTCTCGCCGGGGAAGTCGACCTCGTAGTGCAGGTAGGGGCGTCCGGACAGGTCGAGGGCCACGTCGACGAGAGCCTCGTCGAGAGGCACCCGGACCGACCCGAAGCGCCGGATGCCGGCCTTGTCGCCCACCGCGGCCCGGAACACCTCCCCCAGCGCGATGCCCACGTCCTCCACGGTGTGGTGGGCGTCGATCTCCAGATCGCCGGTGGCCCGCACGACGAGGTCGAAGCCCCCGTGGCGGCCGAGCTGGCTCAGCATGTGGTCGAAGAACGGCAGACCGGTGGTGGCCTCGACCGTGGTGCCGCCGTCGAGGTCGAGCTCGATGGCGATGTCGGTCTCCGAGGTGGTGCGGGCCACCTCGGCGGCACGGCGGTCGGGATCGGGGCGATGGGCGTTCACGAGAGGATCTCCTCGAGGGCGGAGAGGAAGAGGTCGTCCTCCTCGGGGGTGCCGACGGTGACCCGCAGGCACCCGTCGAGTCGGGGCCACGACGAGCAGTCGCGCACCAGGACCGACTTGTCGACGAGACGCCGCCACGTCTCGTCGCCGGGGACGGGTCGGGGTCGGAACAGCACGAAGTTGGCCCCCGAGGGCCACACGTCCACGGGGAGCTCGGCGAGCCGGGCCACGAGACGGCCGCGCTCCTCGACCAGGCGAGCGACGCGCGCCTCCATCTCGGCGCGGTGGGCGACGGCGGTGAGCCCGGCGGCCTGCTTGAGCGCGTCGAGGTGGTAGGGCAGGACGACCTTGTGGAGCTCGACCACGACCTCGGCCGGGCCGATCAGGTACCCGAGCCGGGCGGCGGCCATCGACCAGGTCTTGGAGAACGTGCGGGTGACGACGAGGGGGACGTCGTCGGCGACGAGCCCGAGCGCCGACCACGGCGCGAACTGCCCGTAGGCCTCGTCGACGACGAGCATGCCGCCGGCGTCGGCCACGAGGTCGAGGGTGGCCCGCACGGTGGCCTCGGAGTCGACGAGACCGGTCGGGTTGTTGGGCGAGCACAGGAAGGCGACCGACGGCGAGGCCTCGGCGACGACGCGGCGCACCTCGTCGAGATCGACGGCGTGGTCGGCAGCCCGCTCACCGGCGACGACGCCGGTACCGGTGAGCCGGGCGATGTGGGCGTGGAGCGCGTAGGTGGGTTCCCACATGGCGGCGGTGCGGCCGGGTCCGCCGTAGGTGAGCAGCAGCGTCTGGAGGACCTCGTTGGAGCCGTTGGCCACGAAGACCTGCTCGGGGCCCACCCCGTGGAGCTCTCCGACGGCGGTGCGCAGCTCGAGCGCAGCGCGGTCGGGATAGCGGTGCCACTCGATGCGGCGCGCCGCGTCGACGACCTCGTCGATCCACTCGGCGGGGGGCGGCTCGGGGGACTCGTTGGTGTTGAGGCGCACGGCCACGTCGACCTGGGCCGAGTGGTACCCCTCCATGAGGGCGACGTCGTCGCGGGGCGAGATCACGGCGTCACCCGTGCGGCGGACGGGTTGGCGGCGGCGAGAGCGTCGAGGGTGCGCAGGCGCAGGTCGACCGACTCGGCGTGGGTCGAGAGCCCCTCGGCGCGGGCGATGGCGGCCACCACCGGCGCGGCGCGACGGAAGCCGGCGTCGTCGACGTGCACGACGTGGACCTGCTTGGTGAAGTCCGCCACGGTGAGGGCGCTGCCGTAGCGGGCGCTGCCGAAGGTGGGCAGGACGTGGCTGGGGCCGGCGACGTAGTCACCGATCGAGGCGGGGGCCATCGGGCCGCAGAACACCGCCCCGGCGTGGCGGACCATCGGGACCAGGGCATCGGGGTCGTGGACCATCAGCTCGAGGTGCTCGGGGGCGATGCGGTTGACGACCGCCATGGCCGCCTCCGGCCCCTCCACGAGGGCGCAGAAGCCGCCGGTGGCGAAGGTGGCGGTGATCTCCTCGCGCCGGGGGGCTGCGGCGACGAGTCGGGCGAGGGCCGCGTCGACGGCGTCGGCGACGGCCGGGTCCCAGGTGACGAGCCACGACAGCCCGTCGGGTCCGTGCTCGGCCTGGACCATCAGGTCCACGGCGACGAAGTCGGGGGGCGCACCCGAGTCGGCGACCACCACGATCTCCGACGGACCGGCGAATGCGGTGGGCACACCGACCTGCCCGGCGACCTCCCGTTTGGCGAGCGCCACGTAGACGTTGCCCGGTCCGACGATCACGTCGACCCGAGGCACCGACTCGGTGCCGTGGGCCAGGGCGGCGATGGCCTGGGCACCGCCCACCGCGTAGACCTCGTCGACGCCGGCGAGGGCGGCCGCGGCCAGGGTGGCCGGGGCCACCCTTCCGGTGGTGCGGTCCGGTGGTACGCACAGCACGACCTCGGGCACCCCGGCGACCCTGGCCGGCACCGCCGTCATGAGCACCGTCGACGGGTAGGCGCCACGGCCGCCGGGCACGTAGCACCCGGCCCGGTCGACGGGGACCGTCAGACCGTCGACGCGGATGCCGGCCCGGGTGAACGAGTGCGGGGCGGCCAGCTGGGTGCGGTGGAAGGCCTCGACGGCGTCACGGGCCTCGGTGAGGGCGGCGACCAGGTCGGCGGGCGAGGTGGCCAGCGCGTCGGCGACCTCGGCCGGGTCGACCCGCAGGTGGTCGAGGCTCACGCCGTCGAAGCGCTCGGTGAGCTCCCTGAGCGCGACGTCGCCCCGGGCCCGAACGTCGGCGACGATCTCCTTCACCGCGGCCACCGGGCCCTCCCCGCCGGGGTCGGGGCGGGGCAGGTGGGCGGCGGGATCGCCGGTCACCCCGCGCAGGTCGAGTCGCGTCAACACGGATCGAACGCTACTGCCGCACCCGTCGGACCCCGGCGCCGGTTCGAGCCCGGATCGTGCGTGACGGTCAGCCGCGCATGCGCACGGTGACGCCGCGCAGGCGCCGATCAGCTCCCCGCAGCGCCCGTTCGACCTCGAACAGCTCGTGGGCGAGGGACTCCTCGCCGTCGGCGTGGAGGCGCTCCCCCACCGCGGTGACCTTGGCGACGAGCTCCTCGAGGGTCGTGCTGGCCGACGACAGCTGGGCGCGTTCGGAGTCCACGTCGGCAGTATGGGCCGTCGATCGCCCGCCAGGGCGAAAAAGAGGCCGACGCCCCTCGAAGGGGGCGTCGGCGGGGCGACACTGGGCGGCGGATCCCATGTGTGTCGCCGATGTCAGGTGGCGGGAACCTGACGCCGAGGACCCTACCCGTATTCCTCGCCCATGTGCACTCGGGCCGACGGGACACGTCAGGTCGGCAGCACCGAAGCCTGCTCCGGCGTCGGGTCGACCCGGCGGTCTCCGCATCCGTCACGATCCCCGCCAGCCGATCGAGATCGTCACACTCGGCTGGACGGGCAGAAGTCGGACAGCACGCAGTCGCCGCAACGGGGGGTACGGGCCACGCAGACCCGGCGGCCGTGCAGGATCAACAACAGGCTGAATCGGCCCCGGTCGGCGGCCGGGACCATCGGGTTCAGGACGTGCTCGACCTTCACCGGGTCGGTCTCGGTCGTCAGACCCAGACGGCCCGAGAGGCGCAGCACGTGGGTGTCGACCGGCAGCCCCGGCAGGTCCATGGCCACGCTGCGCACCACGTTGGCCGTCTTTCGGCCCACGCCGGGCACGGTCACGAGGTCACGCATGGCGCCGGGCACCTCGCCGTCGAAGCGGTCGACGAGGGCCTGGGCCATCCCGATCAGGCTCCTGGTCTTGTTCTTGTAGAACCCCGTCGAGCGCACCAGCTCCTCGACCTCACCCGGATCGGCGACGGCGAGGTCCTCGGGCGAGGGGAAGCGGGCGAACAGCGCCGGGGTGACCATGTTGACCCGGGCGTCGGTGCACTGCGCCGACAGGATCGTGGCCGCCAGCAGCTCGTAGGGGTTGCGGTGGTCGAGCTCGCACCGGGCGTCGGGGTACTCGGCGTCGAGGCGGAGTCGCACCTCCCGGGCGCGCCCCTTCGGGCTTCTCGGACGGGCCATCGGGCGAGGCTAGCGGTGGGTCGGGACGACCCTTCGAGACGGCCCGCGGCGTCGCCGCCGATGACGCGACCGAGGCCCTAGGGTCGCCCGGGTGGTGCACGAGACGCGAAACGCCGACGGCGACCTGATCGCCCTGGACGCCGAACCGGTCGACGCCGACCACGACGCAGCAGCGGCGGCCGCCGGGCTGGTGCTCGTACGTGAGGTGCTCCAGCTCCGGTGCCCGCTCCCGGCCGCGGAACCGGACCCGATCGGGCTCCGACCGTTCCGCCCCGGCATCGACGACGACGCGTTCCTGGCCGTCAACAACCGGGCCTTCGCATGGCACCCCGACCAGTCGGGATGGACGCCCGCCGAGCTCCGATCCGCCGAGGCGGAACCATGGTTCGACGCCGACGGGTTCCTGCTCCACGAGCGCGAGGGGCGCCTGGCCGGCTTCTGCTGGACCAAGGTCCACCCCGCGAGCGACGACGACCCCGCCCTCGGCGAGATCTACGTGATCGCCGTCGACCCCGACTTCCACGGCCTCGGTCTCGGGCGGGCCCTCACGCTGGCCGGCCTGCGCCACCTGGCCGACCAGGGCCTGCGCCACGGGATGCTGCACGTCGAGTCCACCAACGTCGCTGCCCGGGGCCTCTACGCCGACCTCGGGTTCACCCCCCACTCCAGCCACCGTTGGTGGGAGCGACCGCAGGGCGGTCGCTAGCGTGAGCAGGTGCCCACCCGCTACGACCTCGACCGCGACGAGCTCGCCGGGCTCCTCGCCGGCGAACCCCGTTACCGGGTCGACCAGGTCTGGCGGGGCCTCTACGCCGAACGTCGTCGCCCCGACGAGCTGACCACCCTGCCCACGGCGCTGCGGGCCCGGCTCGACGCGGAGCTCCCGTCGGCGCTGCGCCCCGTCGCCGAGTCGCGCGCCGACGGTGACGAGACGGTGAAGTGGCTGTGGGAGCTCGACGACGGCGCCACCGTCGAGACGGTCCTCATGCACTATCCCGACCGCTCGACGGTGTGCGTCAGCACCCAGGCCGGCTGCGCCATGGGGTGCGGGTTCTGCGCCACCGGCCAGGCCGGCTTCCAACGCCACCTCACCGTCGGCGAGATCGTCCAACAGGTCGTGGAGGCCTGGCGCCACGCGGCCGCCGGCGACCCGCCCCGCCGCGTGTCGAACGTGGTGTTCATGGGGATGGGCGAGCCACTCGCCAACTACGACCGCACGTGGGCGGCCGTGACCCGGATGCACGACGACCTCGGGATCGGGGCCCGGCACCTCACCATCTCGACGGTCGGCATCGTGCCGGGCATCCGACGCCTCGCCGCCGAGTCCCTCCCGGTCAACCTCGCGGTGTCGCTCCACGCCGCCAACGACACCCTGCGCGACGAGCTGGTGCCCGTCAACCGCCGCTACCCCCTCGCCGACCTCCACGCCGCCTGCGCCACCTACCTGGAGACCAAGAACCGCCGGCTGTCGTTCGAGTGGGCGCTCATCGACGGCGTCAACGACCGCCGTTCCGACGTCGACGAGCTGGCCGACTACGCCCGCTCGCTGCGCGCCCACGTCAACCTCATCCCGCTCAACGTCACACCCGGCTGGCCCACGACCGGCTCGCCCCCCGAGCGGGTGGCGGCGTTCCGCGACCAGCTCCGGGCCGTCGGGGTGAACGCGACGGTGCGGGCCAACCGGGGCACCGATATCGACGCGGCCTGCGGCCAGCTGCGCGCCGCCCACGAGGCAACCCCGGTGTCGATCGGACCGCGACCTCCACATCCGACCCCCGGCCCGCCATACTGACCCGATGGAAACCCGCAGGTGGACGAACCCTGGCCAGCCCCAGACGCTGCAGATCGCCGTCTTCCTGCTCTACATCAACGCGGCGTTCGGCGTGCTCTTCGGACAGGTCTTCTCCGTCCTCGGGCTGATCATCGTCGTGGGCCAGGCGGCGGCCGGCTTCGGGATCGCCAACGAGAGGAAGTGGGCCTACTGGCTCGGTGTCGGCGTGGCCGGCCTCGGGCTGTTGCCGTACATCCTGTTCCTGACCTCCGAGGGCCTGGGGTCGATCTTCGACATCGGGTTGATCATCAACCTGTTGTTCCCGGTGGCACTCTTCGCGCTGTTGCTGCACCCCATGAGCCGCGACTACCAGCGCATCTGGTTCAAGTAGCACGCTCCGCCGCCGCAGGTAGGGTCGGGAGATGACCACCACCGTGACCGGCATCGCCGGGTTGAAGGAGCTCGTCGGCCAGCACCTCGGGTACAGCGACGAGCTCGAGATCACCCAGGAGCGGGTGAACACGTTCGCCGACGCCACCGGCGACCACCAGTGGATCCACGTCGACCCGGAGCGGGCCAAGGACGGCCCGTTCGGCGGACCGATCGCCCACGGCTACCTCACCCTCTCGCTCGGCCCGGCCCTCCTGCCCACCATCGTGAGCGTCGAGGGCATGCGCATGGCCGTCAACTACGGGATGGGCAAGGTGCGCTTCCCGTCGCCCGTGCCGGTGGGATCGAAGCTGCGTCTCGGCGCCGAGCTGACCGCGCTGGAGGAGCTCGACGGCAACGGTGCCCAGGTCACGATGACGTTCACCTACGAGGTCGTGGGTGCCCCCAAGCCGAGCTGCGTCGCCGAGGTCATCTTCCGGTACTACGAGTAGCGGAGAAGCGCCCGAAGGGCACGGGCCGGGCGTCGAGGGGTGCGCCTGAGCGCCTGACGCCCCATCTACCATCGCCCGGATGCGCCACGCCGACGAAGCGTCGCTGCGCCGGATGCGCAGACGGGAGGCCACGGCGTGGGCGCTGGCCGTGGGCCTGTTGCTCGTCGTCGGCGCGGGCGCCGCGTTCGGCCTGCGGGCACCCTCGGAGCGGGCGGCGTCGACGTCCGCGACCGCCCCTGCCACCACCTCCGCCGAAGCCCCGACCAGCGAGGCCAGCGGGGACGCCAGGGTCGAGGTGGCGGCGGTCGACGCCGACACGAGCGCGGGCATCGAGCAGTACCGCGGGCCGGACTGGATCCGTGAGGAGAACACCAGACCGGGCACCACCGAGTGGCAGATCCCCGACGACCCCAGGATGTGGGACAAGGTCCGCGGCTTCGCCGATGCCACCAGCATCGACTTCGGCGAGGACGTCACCCTCTACGTCTCGACCAAGGCCCCCACCTGGCGCGTCGACGCCTACCGCATCGGCTACTACGGCGGCGGCGGCGGACGTCTGATCTGGTCCAGCCCTGACCAACCCGGTGTCGACCAACCCGGCGCGGTGATCGACTCGAGGACGAACATGCGCGAGGCCCCGTGGGCCCCGTCGCTCACCGTGCAGACCGACGACACGTGGCCACCCGGGCAGTACCTGTTCAAGCTCATCAGCTCCGACGGCGGGGCCACCTTCGTCCCCCTCGTGGTGCGCGACGACGGCAGCACCGCTCCCCTGCTCATGCAGAGCGCCGTGACCACCTGGCAGGCCTACAACCCGTGGGGCGGCACCAACCTCTACACCGGGGTCAACGGCGCATCGGAGACCCGGGCACGCGTCGTGAGCTTCGACCGGCCCTACGGCGGCAACGGCTCAGGTGAGTTCCTCGGTCGCGAGTTCGAGTTCATCTGGTTCCTCGAGCGCCTCGGCTACGACGTCACCTACTGGACCAACATCGACCTCGACGCCCAGCCCGACCGGGCCCAGCAGCACAAGGCCGTGCTCATCCCCGGCCACGACGAGTACTACACCGTCGCCATGCGCCAGGGCCTCGAGCGCGCTCGCGACGCCGGTGTGAACCTCGCCTTCTTCGGGGCCAACAACGTCTACCGGCGCATCCGCCTCGAACCGTCCGAGCTCGGTGAGCGGCGCCACGAGGTGAACTACCGGTCGGCTTCCGAGGACCCCCTCAACGGCAAGGACAACGCCCAGGTCACCACATCGTTCCGCGACGCCCCGGCGGCCAACCCCGAGAGCTCGCTGATCGGCAACTACTACGAGTGCAACCCGGTGAAGGCCGACTGGGTGGTGGGCGACGCGTCAGCGTGGATGTTCGCCGGCTCAGGGTTCGAGAACGGCGACCGGGTGAAGGACATGGTCGGCAACGAGTACGACCGGGTCACCCCGGGGGTGCCCACACCCGAGAACATCCAGGTGATCTCGCACTCCCCCGTGAACTGCCGGGGCAAAGCCTCCTTCGCCGACTCCACCTGGTACTCCGCCCCGAGCGGAGCGGGGGTGTTCTCGGCCGGCACGTTCGGCTGGAGCCCGCTGATGGACGAGGCCTGCCCCGACGGCGTCGAGACCAGCCCACCGTGCCGCCTCCAGAAGGTCACCCAGAACCTGCTCGACGCCTTCGCCGCCGGGCCCGCCGGCGCCGCCCATCCGAGCGTGAACAACCTCGCCGACTTCGGCATCGGCGCGGTGACGGGCCCGTCCCCGACCACCACGCGCGCCCCCTGACCGCCGGCGAGGCGAACGCTCGCGGAGCCGAGCTGAACGAGACAGCCGACGCCGCGCCAGCAAGGAGGCTCAGCACGGGTCCCGCGTTTCGGCGAAGCCGGCGAGGCGAACGCTCGCGGAGCCGAACCGAACGAGACAGCCGACGCCGCGCCAGCAAGGAGGCTCAGCACCGGTCCCGCGTTTCGGCGAAGCCGGCGAGGCGAACGCTCGCGGAGCCGAGCTGAGTGTCAGAGCGGGAGCTTGCCGGTCGCCGCCTTGGTGGTGCCGTGGTCCTTGTAGGCGGCGATGGTGCGCTGGGCGATGCGCATCTGGTGGACCTCGTCGGCGCCGTCGGCGAAGCGGGCCCACCGGGCCTGCTGGGCCATGTGGGCCAGCGGGGTGTCGGTGGAGTAGCCCAGCGCGCCGTGGACCTGGATGGACCGGTCGATGATGCGGTTGAGGCTGTTGGCCACGAAGTGCTTCGCCATCGACACCTCGGAGGTGAAGTCGAGCTTGTGGTCGACGAGGTAGGCGGCGTGGAGCACCATCAACTTGGACTGGTAGAGCTCCATCGCCGAGTCGGCGATCATCCACTGGATGCCCTGCTTCTCGGCGAGCAGCGAGCCGTGGGCGTAGCGGCGCAGTGACCGGTCGACCATCATGTCGAGGGCGACCTCGGCCTGGCCGATCCAGCGCATGCAGTGGGCCAGCCGGGCGGGACCCAGGCGGGCCTGGCCGAGGAGATGCCCCTGGCCGCGGCCACCGAGCATCTGGTCGCGGTGCACCCGCAGGTCGGTGATCCGGATCTCGCAGTGGTTGTGGCTGCCCGACATCGTCTCGACGTCGCGGACCACCTCCCAGCCGTCGGACGGGATGTCGACGAGGAAGGCGGTGTTGGCGGCCTGGGGACGCTCGGGGTCGTCCTCGGTCCGGGCGATGAGGATCGCGAACCTGGCCCCCCGGGCTCCGGAGATGAACCACTTGTGGCCGTTGATCACCCACTCGTCACCGTCGGGGTAGGCGTGGGTGCGGATCAACGTGGGGTCCGACCCGGCGACGTCGGGCTCGGTCATGGCGAAGCACGACCGGGCCCGCCCCTCGCAGAGGGGGCGCAGGTAGCGCTCCTTCTGGTCGTCGGTGGCCCAGTGCAGGAGGGTGTGCATGTTGCCCTCGTCGGGGGCCTGCGCGTTCAGCGCGAAGGGGCCCATGCGGGTCTTGCCCGCCTCCGCCGACACTGCGGCCATGGCCACGTGGCCGAGCCCCATCCCGCCCCACTCCTCGGGCATGTGCGGCAGCCACAACCCGGCGTCCTTCGCAGCGGCGCGCATCTCGACGATGCCGCCGATCCACTGGTCGCGACTCCAGTCCTCGGCGTCGGCGCGGGCCTCCACCGGACGGACGACGTCGTCCAGGAAGCGCTGGACGCGACCACGGATCTCGTCGATCTCGGGCGGGAACGTGAAATCGATCGCCATGGTCGGGCAGTGTGACACAGGCCCCACGAAGGGTCCGGGCCCGTCAGCCCATGGCCGCCGCGACCTGGGCGGCCGCGCCGTCACGGCCGAGGTGGCGCAGGAGCTCGCACAGCAGACGCGCCCCGGCCCGCCCCTCGTCGCCCATCAACACCAGTTCGGTGGCCACGGCCCCGGCCACGCCCTGCTGGGCCAGCACCGCGGCGAGCAGGCTCTTGGCGAGTGGGGCGTCGTCGTTCGCGAAGGCCCACGCCGCCATCGCGACGCCCTCGTCGCGGCGCCCGGCCGCCAGCGTCTCGGCGGCCCGCACCGCCGTCGATCCGGACGCCGCCGGCGCGGCCGGCGACAGGCCCGGGGGGGCGGGGGTCGATCCGGCCACTCCGTGGTGGAACACGGCACTCCACCGCCGCAGCTCGTCGAGACGCGCGCGGTTCGGCCCCGTGGGGCGGTCGGCGGCCACCAGGGCGAGGCCGGCGTCGGCGTCGTCGAGGTGACCGGCCAACAGCGACCGGTGGGCCCGGTCGAGCACGTCAGCCAGCTCGTCCTGGCGGACCTTGCGCAGCTGGAACAGGTTGAGCGCCGCCAGCCCACCGGCCATCACCGCCGCCAGCACCCAACCCGCCCACAGCGCCCAGACGGCGAGGGCGCCGGCGACCGCCACCGACAGGATCTCCGCGGCCCGTCGCCCACGGCCCCTGGTGAGCCCGTCGCAGATGGCGAGGAACACGTGACCGCCGTCGAGGGGCAGCACGGGCAGGAGGTTGAGCAGGGACCAGCCGACGTTGATCCACACGACCTGGGTGACGATCGTGGCGGCCGCCCCCTCCGGCGCCGAACCCGACTGCTCGAGGAGCAGCGCCGGCAGGCCGAACAGCACCAGCGCCGACAGGGGTCCGGCCAGGCTGGTCACGATCCGCCCCGACGGCGGCAGGGTGCCCTCCGCCGTGGTCAGGCCGCCGAAGCCGTGCAGCACGACGTCGGCGTCGAGACCGTACGCACGGAAGGCGACGGCGTGGCCCAGCTCGTGGACCAGCACCGAGACGGTGGCGATCACCACCCAGCTGACGACGAACTCCGGTGACTGGGGCAGGCCGAGCAGCAAGACGATCACGAAGAAGGCCGGCTCGAACCGCACCGGAATCCCGAACAGCCGTACCCGGGGCGCCTTGACCACGGGTCGAGGCTAGGTCCGGTGCTGCGGGGCGGGACGGTCGGGTCCGGCCGCTCTCGGACTGCATGACCGTCGACCGGCACCCGTAGGCTCGGCTCGTGGCCGACATCGACGCCGAGAACCTGCCCGAGGGCGACGAGAAGCGGGTCGCCGTGCAGTCGATGTTCGACGCCATCGCCCCCCGGTACGACCTCGTCAACCGGATCATGACCTTCCGGATGGACGTCGGCTGGCGGCGGCGCACCGTGCGGTCGCTGCACCTCCGGCCCGGGTCGTCGGTCGCCGACCTGGCGTGCGGCACCGGCGACTTCTGCCGCGAGCTCAGCGGCCAGGGTCTGCGCCCGATCGGCTTCGACCTCTCCTTCGGCATGCTGGCCGCCGCCCGCACCGGCGCCCCGCTGGCCCAGGCCGACATCCTGCGCCTCCCCGTCCCCGACGGCCGCCTCGACGGCGTGACGTGCGGGTTCGCGTTGCGCAACCTCGTCGACCTCCCGGCGTTCTTCACGGAGCTGGCCCGGGCGGTGCGGCCCGGGGGGCGCATCGCCCTTCTCGAGGTGGCCGAGCCCCCGAACGCCTTTCTGCGCTGGGGGCACGGGATCTACTTCGGCTCCGTGGTCCCCAAGGTCGGGGGCCTGCTCTCCGACCCGGCGGCGTACCGCTACCTGCCGAAGTCGGTCGCCTATCTCCCCGCCCCGAGCGTGATGCTCGGCCAGCTCGAGGGGGCCGGCTTCGACCAGGTCGAGCGCACGCTGTTGTCGACCGGCGTCGCCCAGCTCGTCACCGCCACCCGCACGATTCCGGAGCGGTGAGCCCCGCCGGCCTGCTGGCCCGCACCCGAATCCTCGACGCCGACCCCGACCTCGTCGCCGTCGCCGGCGACGACGGTGTGGTGTTCGTGAAGGAGCGCGTCGGCGTGGCGGGGGTCGGCTTCGCGGCGCGGATCCCGGTCCCCCGTTCGGGCGGCGCCGCCGACGCCGCCGTCGTCGCGGCGAGCCTGGCGGCGATCGACCACGACGACCCCGTCCACCATCCCGGCTCGGGCCCGGTGGCGATCGGCGCCCTGCCCTTCGCTCCGTCGGCGGCGGGCGAGCTGGTGGTCCCGAGGATCGTGGTCGGCCGGAGCGAGGACGGCACCCGGTGGGTGACCACGATCGCCGCTGCGGACGACGAGCCTTCGAGCCACGAGGTGGACCAGGTCGTACGGCGGGGTCTCGACCGCAGCACCGGCTTCGCGCGGGACGCCGGCCTCGACCCGGCCGACGCCGGCCCGGGCGAGTACTCGCTGAGGGCCCTGCGCAGCGCGGCCTCGTGGTGCGACGCCGTGTCCGAGGCCACGGTGCGCATCGCCCGGGGCGAGGCCGAGAAGGTGGTGCTGGCCCGAGCCGTCGAGGTCCGGACCGACCAGCCGTTGGCGCCCTCGGCGATCCTCGACCAGCTCCGCCGCAGCTACCCGGCCAGCCACCTCTTCAGCGTCGGTGGCTTCCTCGGCGCCACCCCGGAACTGCTCGTCGCCCGCAGCGGCCACCGGGTGACCGCCCACCCCATGGCCGGGACGGCCCCCCGCAGCGGCGACCCCAGCGCGGACGCCCGGCTGGCTGCATCCCTCCTGGCCTCGTCGAACACACGGGCCGAGCACCGCCACACCATCGACATGGTCCACGACACGCTGCTCCCCTGGTGCTCGTACCTCGACGAGGAGGCCGAGCCGTCGGTGGTGGCCATGGCCAACGTCCAACACCTCGGCACCCGTCTGGAGGGACGGTTGTCCGATCCGCCGGCGTCGGTGCTCGAGCTCGTCACCGCGCTGCACCCGACTCCTGCGGTGGGCGGGACGCCGCGTGCCGCCGCGCTGGCCCTGATCGCCGACCTCGAGGAGCTCGACCGGGGCCGGTACGCCGGCCCGGTGGGCTGGGTCGACGCAGCCGGCAACGGCACCTGGGCGGTCGGGATCCGATCTGCGGAGATCGACGGGACCACCGCTCGCCTCTTCGCCGGGGTCGGGGTGGTCGCCGACTCCGACCCGGCCCAGGAGCTGGCCGAGACGCGGGCCAAGCTCCAGGCCCTCCTTGGGGCCCTGGTGCGGCCGTAGGGAGGGCCGGATCGACAGCGGGCGCGACCACCACCACGCGGCGCGCCCTGGACCGCGATGGGCGGCGGGTACCGTCAGCGCGTGGAGCTCGGGACGGTGCTGGCCTCGAGCTGGTCGGCGGGGATCAGCGTCTACGCGGTGATCGCCGCGCTCGGCATCGCCGGGCGCGTCGGGTGGATCGAGACGTCCGACGTGCTGCAGCAGCCATGGCTCATCGCGTTGGCCCTCGCGCTGGCCGTCGTGGACCTCGTCATCGACAAGGTCGCCTGGCTCGACTCGGTCTGGGACGCGGCGCACACCGTGATCCGGCCCGCCGTCGGGGCCGCCATCGGGGCGCTGGCCCCGAACCAGATGGTGGGGCCGACGATCCCCGATCCGGTCGTGCTGGCCCTCGCCGGCGGCGGTCTGGCCTTCTCCTCCCACGTCGCCAAGGCGAGCGTCCGGGCCGCGGTGAACAGCTCGCCCGAACCGTTCTCGAACGTCGTCGTCTCGCTGCTCGAGGACGGTCTGATCGCCGCGCTCCTGGCACTCGCCTTCACGTATCCCCGCGTCGCGGGCGTCGTGACCCTCGTGCTGTTCGCGGCCAGCGTCACGGTGTCGATCGTGTCCTTCCGGGTGGCGCGTCGCACCTGGCGCCGCCTCCGGTGGGGCCGACCTCCGCCCGGCGGTCCTCCCGCCGGTCCGGCCGGCGACCCGACCGCCTAACCCACCTCGCCGCAGGCGGCGCGGACCGCGGCCCCTGCCGCCGTCTGCAGACGCTCGTGCACCTCGACGTTGCGGGCGCGGTCGGTGACGACCCGCAGGAGGTGGACGCCTCCCGCGGCGAGCCCCCGGGCCACGGCGGGCCCGACCGCCTCGGCGGTGTCGATGGTGCGCAGCGCCAGGTGGTGCGCCGCCGCGAGCCGCCCGAGGTCCACACCGTGAGGGGTCCCGAAGAGCTGCTCGAACCGGTCTGCGTCCAGGGCCGCCGCCTGGGGGAGGAACGAGAAGATGCCCCCGCCGTCGTTGTCGACCACCACGACCACCAGATCGACGTCACGCCCTGCGAGGCCCAGCAGCGCGTTGGTGTCGTGCAGCAACGCCACGTCGCCGACCAGGGTCACGGTCGGTGCACCTGCGAGCGCGACCCCCACTGCGGTGGACACCACGCCGTCGATCCCGTTCGCGCCCCGGTTGGCGTGGACGGTCACCCCCGGGAGCGAGCCGGCGAACCACTCGACGTCGCGCACCGGCATCGAGGACGACACCACCAACGAACCTCCGGGCGGGACCGCCGCGGCCACGGCACGGGCCGTGCCCGGTTCGGTGACCGGCCCCTCGCCGTCGAGCTCCGCGGCCATGACCGCAGCCACCGCGTCATCGGCAGCCCGCCACCCGGCCGACCACCCGGGATCGGCGGACGCAGGCTCGGCGACACCGGCAAGCCCCCGCGCCAGTGCGCCCGGTTCGGCGGCCACCAGGAGTGCGGCGGTGCGGTGCGGGTCGAGCCAGGCGCCGCCCGCCTCGACCACCACCTGGGGGCCGGTCGACGCAGCCGACCACTTCGCCACCACCTTCGACGCAGGGATCGTGCCGAGGCGCAGCACCGCCGTGGCGTCGCGCCGCGGCCCGTCCACGCGCAGCACGGCGTCGGCGTGGGCGACGACGAGCGGGTGCTCGACACGGCAGCCGCTGCGCGGGTCGGCCACGACCGGCCAGCCCCACGCGTCGGCGAGGGCCAGCACCCCGGCGGGGTCGGCGACCGCGCCGCCCACCACGATGAGGCCGCGCGCCGCAGCGGGACGCAGGCACGCCGCCACGGCCTCGATCTGCTCGCCGGACACCCCGGCACCCGGGGGCCGGGCGTGCCACGCGGCGCCCCCCGAGCGTCCCGGCGGGAGCGCCGCCGGCGAACCGTGGAGCGGCTCGCGGAAGGGCAGGTTGAGATGCACCGGTCCCGACCGGGGACCGACCGCCTCGAGCACCGAGCGCGCCGCGACGCTCCGCCACGTCCCCTCCGCGGCGGCGTCGGGGGGGCCCGGATCGGCGAACCACCGGGGCGCCCGGCCGAACAGGTGCTGCTGGTCGACGGTCTGGGGGGCGCCGACGTCGCGGAGCTCGGGGGGTCGGTCGGCGGTGACGGCCAGCAGCGGCACCCGGTCGAGATCGGCCTCGACGACCGCCGGATGCAGCTCCACGGCCGCGGTGCCGCTCGTGGTGAGCACCACGGCCGGCCGGCCGAGGGCCCGACCCAACCCGAGGGCCAGGAACGCCCCGGCGCGCTCGTCGTGGTGGACGTGCACCCGGATCCGGCCGTCGGCGGCGAGGGCCAGGGCCAGCGGGGTCGATCGGGAGCCCGGACAGACCACGGCGTCGGACACACCGCCGCGCACCCACTCGTCGACCAGCGTCGCCGCGAACGTGGCGTTGAGGACGCCGACATCGGGCGTCCCGCCCGGCGGGTCGGGGGCGAGAGGGGCAGCGTCGTCGACCACGGCGGCCAGCCTACGGTCGTCCGTCGTCGCGCTGATGCCCCCGCCGCGCCCCCGACGGTTCCCCTCGCAGGGGCCGACCGCTACCTTCCCCGGCATGGCATCGACGGACGCGACGGCGCGCGACGACGGCCTCGCTATCGAGCGCCTGGGCGGCCCGGACGGCGCGGATCGTCTGGTGCTGGTGCACGGGTTCACCCAGACCGCCCGCTGCTGGGGCCCCTTCGCGGATCTGCTGGCCGCCGACCACGACGTGTGGGCGGTCGACGCCCCCGGCCACGGAGGATCCGCTGCGGTCCGCGCCGATCTCGTCGGCGGTGCCGACCTGCTCGGGCGGTCGGGGCATCGGGCCACGTACGTCGGCTACTCGATGGGAGGTCGCCTGGCGCTGCACCTGGCCCTCGCCCGGCCCGACCTCGTCGACCGGCTGGTGCTCATCGGGGCCACCGCCGGCATCGACGACGACGCCCAGCGGGCGGCCCGCCGGGCGGCCGACGAGGGTCTCGCCGATCACCTCGAGGCCGTCGGCGTCGACTCCTTCCTCGCGGAGTGGCTCGCCCAACCGCTCTTCGCCGGCCTCTCCCCCAGCGCCGCCGCCGTCGACGAACGGCGCCGGAATACCACCGGAGGGCTGGCGTCGAGCCTGCGGACGGCGGGGACCGGGTCCCAGCGGCCCCTCTGGGACGAGCTCCACCGGCTGGCGATGCCCGTGCTCCTGCTCGCCGGCGGCGACGACAGGAAGTTCACGGACCTGGCCCGCCGGATGGCGGCGGCGATCGGGGAGAACGCCCGGGTGGCGGTGGTCCCCGACACCGGGCACGCCGCCCACCTCGAAGCCCCTGAGCGGACCGCGGCGACGGTGCAGCGATGGCTGGCCGACCCCGGCGCCGCGCCGCTCTGACCGCCGGAGGCGAGCATGACGTGCGAGCCCACGGGTGAACGGTCATCGAACGACTGCTAGAACACCGCGATGCCGAATCCGATCGGACCCCGAACAACCCTCGGTGCGGTCAGGACCGGACCTCCCCGATGGCGGATCGGCGCCGCCCTGGTGGCCGCCGCGACGCTCCTCCTGGGGGCCTGCACCTCCGACGACTCGGAGTCGACCTCCGGCACCACCATGCCGAGCCTCCCGCCCGACGCCCAGGCCGTCGTCGACCTCCCCCCCTACGACTACGGGACGTGGGCCTACCAGGCCGTCGACCGTTCGAGCGGTGACGTGAAGTGGGCCTCCGACGCCGACCAGATCAGCTTCCTCGGCTCGACGACCAAGCTGTTCACCGTCGCCACGTACCTCGACATCTTCGGCGTCGACCAGACCCTCGAGACGCCGGTCTACGCCACCGCCGCCCCGGTCGGCGGCACGCTCACCGGCGACCTCGTGCTCGTCGGAGCCGGCGACATGATCATGGGCGGACGGGGCGTGGGTGCCGGCGACGGCGACGTCCAGTTCAACTCCCCGGACCACGTCTACGCCTACGCCACCCCCCTCGCGACCCCGGTGGAGGGCGACCCTCTGGCCGGGCTGGACGACCTCGCCGCGCAGGTCGTCGCCTCGGGCGTCACCACCGTGGCCGGCGACGTCCTCGTCGACGAGCGGTTGTGGGAGCCCTTCGAGACCAAGGAGGGCGTCGTCACCCCGATCATGGTGAACGACAACCTGCTCGACGTCCGCGTCGACGCGGGGACCGCCGCCGGGGCCCCCGCCGCGACGCAGGTGATCCCGACGACGGGCTACTTCCAGGTCGTCAACGAGGTCACCACCACCGCCGACGGCGAGGCCGACGTCACCGCCGAGCTCGGCGCCGACAACCGGATCGTCCTCACCGGCAGCGTCCCCGTCGGCGCCGACCCGTACAACCTGGCCGTGTTCGCCCCGGACCCGGGCGCCTACACGAGGGCGCTGTTCATCGAGGCGCTCCAGCGGGCCGGCGTGACGGTCACCGCCCCGCTCACGGCGAGCGCCGCCGCCCTCCCGCCGGAGGGGAGCTACGTCGAGGCGAACCAGGTGGCGTCGCTCACCTCGGGCCCGGCGTCCACCTTCGCCACGCTGGTGCTCAAGATCAGCCACAACCGGGGAGCCGAGACGATGCTCTGCCTCCTCGCGGTCGAAGCGGGCTCGAAGGACTGCCTCGACGGCCTCGGCCCGATGTACGACAGCGTGGAGGACGCCGGTGTGGCTCCCGAGCAGGTGCTGCTCTACGACGGTGAGGGCAGCGACCCCTCGTCGGCCACGCCCCAGTCCGTGGTCGACTACCTGACGTGGGCCACCACGCAGCCCTGGTCCGAGGTCTACGAGGCCGCGCTCCCGGACCTCGACGAGGACGGCACGATCACCGCCAAGAGCGGCACCAGCGCCCAGGGGCAGTTCCCACCCCGCCCGTCGCTCTTCGTCACCCAGGCCGAGGCGGGCTACATGACGACAGCCGGCGGCGAGCGGCTGATCATGGCCGTCTACGCCAAGAACGCCACCTACCCGACGGTCGCCGACGGGCTCCAGCAGTCGGCGGCCAACGTGAAGACCTTCCTGCGGGCGTTGCGCGACGCCGGCTAGGCCCGGGCCACCTGTCCGGGTACCCTGCGGGGTATGAAGCGTCCATCCCCGGTGACGTTCGCCGACGACGGAGCCGTCGGCATCACCCCGCCGCTGGAGCGGCGGGGTCGGATGTGGCTCCTCTGGTCGTTCGTGCTCTGCCCGTGCCACCTCCCCCTCTCGCTGGCCGCCCTGGCGGCGGTCTTCGGCGGCACCGCGTTCGGCGCCGTCCTGCGCGACCACGCCTGGTTCGCCGGGACGGTGATCACCCTCACCTGGCTGGCCGGGACCGGCTACGGGTTCTGGCTGATCAGGCGCTCCCAGCAGTCCGACGGCGCCTGCGGTCTGCCCGGCACCCCCGAACGGGTCCGAGTCGACGAGCCGCCCCGACCCTGAGCGGCCTCGTCAGGCCCCGATCCAGAGGCCTCCGGCCAACACGACGCCGAACACGAGCTGCAGTCGTCCGGTGGCGCCGAGCACGGGGATCAGCGCCGGGCCCCTCGCTCCCTCGAGCACCTTCTGCACCGGCGGACGAGCCAGGAGCACGGTGAACAGCGCGGCGGCGGCCAGCGGCCGTTCGGAGAGGCCGGCGAGGAACGGCACCGTCACGTAGGTGGCGCCGATCAACGCGGTGTACAGGATCCGGGTGGGCTGGTCACCGAGGCGCACCGCCAGGGTGCGCTTGCCGGCGACCGTGTCGCCGGGGATGTCACGCAGGTTGTTGACCACGAGCAACGCCGTGGCCAGGAGGCCGACCGGCACCGACACGCCCGCGGTGAGGGGGGTGAGGCGCTCGATCTGGACGAAGGCCGAGCCGGTGGTGGCCACGACCCCGAAGAAGACGAACACGAAGACCTCGCCGAGCCCGGCGTAGCCGTAGGGCCGGGGACCGCCGGTGTAGAACCACGCCGCGGCGATGGCCAGTGCGCCCACCGCGAGGAGCCACCAGGTCGTGGCCGCGGCCAGGGCGAGGCCGGCGGCGCCCGCCACCGTGAACGCCAGGTAGGCGGCCCGCTTCACCGCCGAGGCGGGCTTGGTGCCCGAGGCGACCAGACGCAACGGCCCCACCCGCTCGTCGTCGGTGCCCCGCACGCCGTCGGAGTAGTCGTTGGCGTAGTTCACGCCGACCTGCAGGGCCAACGACACCACCAGCGCAGCCGCGAACCGCCAGGCGACGATGCCCTTGCCCGTGCCGTCGAAGCCGGCCATCCCGGCCGCAGCCGCGGTGCCGACCAGGACCGGCACCACCGCCGCCGGCAGGGTGCGGGGGCGGGCCCCCTCGATCCAGGCGTTCACCCGAGCAGCATGCCCCGCACGGGTGAGGTCCGCCGAATCCCGCGATCCGGGACCTGAGGGGAGGAGTTGCCCTACATTGGCGAGGTGCGTACAAAGATGAAGCCATTGATCCGGTCGACGAGCAGGGTGGCGGTGCTCGGTCTCCTGGCCAGCGGGCTCGTGATGATCGCCCCCTCTGTCGCCGGCGCCGACACCATCGACGTGACCACGACCGCCGACGGCGGCGCCGGGTCGCTGCGGGCCGCCATCGACGAGATCAACACTGCGGGGGCCGGGCCCCACACCATCAACCTGGTGGCCGGCGAGACCTACGAGCTCACCGATTGCGATCTCGGCTACCTCGAGGTCCAGGCCGGGAACGGCCCGCTCACGATCAACGGCAACGGCGCCACGATCGATCAGACCTGTGTCGGCGAGCGCATCATGCGCTACGACGCGATCGAGCAGCTGACCTTCAACGAGGTCACCATCACCGGCGGCAACCGCACCGGTAGCGCCGGCGCGATCAAGAGCTTCGGACCGGTTGCCGTCAACGACTCGACCTTCGTCGACAACACCGCCGACGACGACGGCGGCGCCATCTGGACCTCCAACCAGGCCGTGACCATCACGGGCTCCACCTTCACCCGGAACCAAGCCGGGAGGGGCGGGGCCGTCTACTCGGGCGACAGCACCATCACCGTCACCAACTCGACGTTCGAGGGCAACACCGCCACATCCGACGGTGGAGCGCTGGCCGCACAGGACGTGGACGTCAGCTACACCACCTTCTCGGGCAACGAGGCGGGCGGGTCCGGCGCCGCGATCGCGTCCGCGGGCGGCAGTGTCTTCGCCACCGTCCTCGCCGACGCCGCCGCCGACAGCTGCAGCAGCTCCCTCAGCTCCGGCGGGTACAACTGGTCCGACGACCTGTCCTGCGATCTCAACACGGCCACCGACACCGAGGACGTCGACGGCGACCCCGGGCTGGCCGGAATCGCCGACAACGGCGGGCCCACCGCCACGATGCTCCCCGAGACCGGGAGCCCCCTGCTCGACGCCATCCCCTCCAGCGTGGGCGACTGCACCGGCACCGACCAGCGGGGCATCACCCGCCCGCAGAACGGCGCATGCGACATCGGCGCCGTCGAGGTCGCCGCCGCCACCCCGCCGACCCCACCCACTCCTGTCGATCCCGCCGCACCCGCCGCACCCGCCGCGGCTGCCGCCCAGGCCACCCCCAGGTTCACCGGCTGAACGGGCGCCGTTAGCCTCGGTCTCCATGCGCGAGCTGGTGGCTGTGGCCCTCACCGGAGGCGAGTTCGTCATCGCGCTACGCCGGGCGTGGGACGGCGGTGACGCCGTGCTGCCGATCGATCACCGACTCCCGGCGGCCGCGGTCGCGGCCACCATCGACGCACTGCGGCCCACTCGCATGATCGACGCCCACGGGGACGAAACCGCGCTCCCGGGGGGTGAGCCCGTGGAGGACGGCGACGCTCTCGTGGTGCCCACCAGCGGCAGCACCGGGGTGCCCAAAGGGGTCGTGCACAGCCATGAATCGGTGCGGGCCTCGGCAATGGCCACCAGCGTCGCCCTCGGGGTCGACCCGGCGACCGACCGCTGGCTGTGCTGCCTGCCCGTCTCCCACATCGCCGGTCTGTCGGTCATCACCCGGGCACTCACCCTCGAGGTGCCCCTCGAGGTACACCAAGGGTTCGACGCTGCCGCCGTCACCGACGCCGCCCGCCGGGGCGCAACCCTCACCACCGTCGTCCCCACTGCGCTGGCCCGCTTCGATCCCACCGCGTTCCGGGCCATCGTCGTCGGCGGCTCCGCCCCCCCGGCGGTGATCCC